>JBIKOF010000257.1:0-3902 GCA_044358205.1 Gammaproteobacteria bacterium
GGATTTGGCCCGTTTGTACGGCGATTTCATCGTCTGGCGGGTTGACGATCTGGCGACCTACCATTTGGCTGCGGTGGTCGATGACGCGGCCTTGAGAGTGACTGAAATCGTACGCGGTGCCGATTTACTTGATTCCGCACCCCTCCAGATCTACCTGCAGCGGGCGCTCTCATTGCCCACACCGGCTTACATTCACCTGCCGATCGCGGTGTCCGCTGCAGGCCAAAAGCTGAGCAAGCAGGCTTTCGCCCAGACCGTTGCGGACCGGGCGCCCGAAGAGGTGATTCGCGCCGCGCTGCGCTGGCTGGGGCAAGCAGTCCCCTTGGAACTGGCCTCCGTATCAGCATCGACGCTGCTCGCCGTTGCCGCCGAGCACTGGTCTCTGGCGACCGTTCCCCGCCAGTCAGCCCTGCCCGCACCTTCGGGCTGGGGCTGAGTTCAAGTCTCAGGCGTCGAATTCGCGTTTGGCTGCGAGCAGGACTTCCTTCAGGGCCGCGTAGCCGTGAACGGCGGGAATATGAGGATGGTCCCGGCAGACATTGGCAGGTGGGCCAAAAAACCAGCTGCGGTCGGCCGCTTCCAGCATCGGCACGTCGTTGTAGGAATCGCCCGTGGCGACTACTTTGAATTGCATCGACTTGAAGCCGAGCACCGCGTGACGCTTTGGATTCGGCTGGCGCAAGGCATATCCGGTGATGCGTCCGTCTTCCGCGACTCGCAACCGATGGCAGAGCAGCGTGGGATAGCCGAGCTTCCGCACGAAGGGCATCGCAAGTTCGTAGAAGGTATCGGAGACGATGGCCACCTGATACTCCGTGCGCAGCCAATTCAGAAACTCGAGCGCGCCAGGCAGCGGGTCGAGGGAATCGGCGGCCGCTTGGATATCTGCAAGGCCGAGCCCATGGGCTGCCATCAAATCGAGCCGCTGGCGCATCAGCACATCGTAGTCCGGGACTTCACGTGTGGTGGCGCGCAGGGCTTCAATGCCAGTGCGCTCTGCCAGGCCGACCCAGATTTCCGGGATCAGGACGCCTTCAAAATCGAGACATGCAATGTTCAACGCGGATCCTCCTCGGTCGATCGCGGCCTGTCCGCCTCTGCGCAACAGGGTCGGCTGTTCAGGGCTTTAGCTGCACCATCTTGCCCTCACCCGGCGGCCGGGCGCGCGAGTGTAGCAGGGGATCCGAGTCGTGACAGCGCGCAACGGTATCGTCAGCGTGGGGCTTTCTGATCTGCAAAACGCTTGCGGTCCCACATCACTTCACTGCCGCCGCTTTCACGTGCCAGCACTCGACACCACACAAAGAGCAGATCGGATAGCCGGTTGATGTAGGTGAGCGCAGTGGCCGCCACCGCTTCCTCTGCCCCCAGCGCGACGATGGCTCGCTCGGCACGCCGGCAAACAGAACGCGCCACGTGGCAGCGCGCGGGATTGAGTCCCCCGCTGGGCAAGATGAATTCTTTCAGGGGGGGCAGCGCCTCGTTGTAGCGGTCGATCAACTGTTCCAGGCGAGTCCCCGCATCGGCAGGAAGCAGTGTGGCGCCGGGAATCGAGAGCTCGCCGCCCAGATCAAACAGATCGTGCTGGATTTCGAGCAGCTCGGCCGCCATGGCGGCCGGTAGCACCCCGGCCAGCAGCACCCCGAGATGGCAGTTGAGCTCATCCACCTCGCCGAGTGCGTGGACCCGAAGGCTGTGCTTGGCAACCCGAGCACCGTCGCCAAGGCCGGTCGTGCCCTCGTCCCCGGTGCGGGTGTAGATTTTGGAGAGGCGGTGTCCCATTGAAAGACTCCTGCAAAGAGGCGCGGGACTCTACTGAAGCCCGACGCAGGGTGTCAAAAACAAGGTGGTTGCGAAGTTCTGCCCTGCTAGAATGCGCCGATTAGGACGAAGTTCCATCCTCGACCGCCGTAGGCCCTTCCCTTCTCAGCGCAACACCTTGATGACAGACACGACCCCTCTCGACTACTCCGTGGTGATCCCCTGCTACAACGAGGCGGACAACATCGGCGCCCTGGTCACCGAAGTCGTGGCCGCCGGGGGCGCGGGGGCTGACTACGAAATCATCGTGGTGGATGACGCGAGCACGGATGGGACCCTCACCCGCCTACGCGCCCGGATGGCCGACGAGCCCCGCCTGCGGGTGCTGTCCCACGCCCTGAACCGGGGACAGAGCGCTGCCCTGTGTACCGGCGTGCGCGCGGCGCGCGGGGGACTCATTGTGACGCTCGACGGCGATGGGCAGAACGATCCCGCGAACATCCCCGCCTTGCTCGCCACTGCGCGGACCTTAGCCCACGAATCATCGGCCTTCATTGTCTGCGGCCACCGCACCCAGCGAAGGGACACGATTGTCCGTCGGCTCTCTTCCCGCATCGCCAATTTTGTCCGGTCCCGCGCCTTGCGCGATGCTACCCCCGATACCGGATGCGGGCTCAAGGTCATCGCCCGGGAGACCTTCATGGACCTGCCTCACTTCAACCATATGCACCGCTTTCTCCCCGCACTGGTTCAACGTCTGGGTGGCCGCGCCGTCTCCGTGCCGGTCAACCACAGGCCCCGCGTGCATGGCCAGTCGAAGTACGGGATTGGTAATCGACTATGGGTGGGTATCGTGGATCTGTTTGGCGTGAGCTGGCTCATCGCCAGGTGTTTCCGCATCTCGAGGGTTGAGGAATTGCGGCCATGAGCGACGGCTTTCTTGGGCCCTATCTCGGACTCTGGCTCCCCTGGCTCTATGCCGATTCCACCTGGTGGACCGTCTTCGGCCTTTCCGGCAATGCGCTTTTCAGCTCCCGGTTCCTGATTCAGTGGTTGCACTCCGAGCGCAAGCAGCAGCTCGTGGTGCCGCCGGTGTTCTGGTACCTGAGCTTCTGGGGGAGCCTCATTTCGCTGATGTACGCGTTTCATGTGGACAAGCTGCCCATCATTCTCGGCTATGTCTTTCTGCCCTTTCTGTACGCGCGAAACCTGAAACTCCTACGGCGGACCCCGCGTCCCACTGAGGACGGCGCGTGATTTTGCAGCGCTACCTGATGCGCGAATACCTGCGCATGTTCGCGATGATTATTGGCGGACTGGTGGTTGTTTACTTCAGCACCCGACTGGCCACCTACCTCGGGGAGGCCGCGGAGGGGAAAATGGCGCCCGCGCACATTGCGGTGCTCCTGGGGCTGAAAATGCTCGTGTCCCTGCGCGACTTGGTGCCGATGAGCCTCTACATCGGCATCTTCGCGGTCATCATCCGTCTGCAGCGCGACTTCGAACTCACCGCCTTGCGCGCCGCCGGTGGGGGGCATGCCATTCTGCTGGGTTCGGCCTTCAAGCTCGGACTGGTCTCTGCCGCACTTGTCGCAGCGCTCACGCTCTACATCGAACCACGCGCCGAGGAAATCCTCGAAGAAATCAAGAACCAGACTGAAAACGAAGCCACCATCGCTGGCGTCAAAGCGGGTCGGTTCAAGGAGATCAGCGGAGGCAAGCGCATCTTCTATGCCGAACGCGTATCGGGGGACGAAGCCGTTCTGGAAGACGCGTTCGTACAGGTTCGTGACGGGGGCGACGTCGGCCTGTTGCGCTCGGACGATGCCTTCGTGGAAACAGATCCGGAAACCCGCGACCGCTTTGCCGTGTTCATCGATGGCATCAGCTACGCGGGGCGCCCGGGCGCGCTCGACTACACCATCACCCATTTCGGGAGATACGCGCTGCGCATCGAGTCGCATGCCCGTGCCGACCTATCCGGTCGTTTGAACTATATGCGCACGGGTGAACTCATACGCTACGACGCGCCGGGCTTCCGGGCCGAGTTCCAATGGCGTCTGGCGCGCCCCGTCGGTGCCCTGCTCCTGCCGCTGCTCGCGGTGCTCATCGCCCTTAGCAGCACTGGTGACAACTGGTAT
>JBIKOF010000258.1:0-3897 GCA_044358205.1 Gammaproteobacteria bacterium
CTCGGCAGGTGTTTCACTGTCCACGGTGAGCTGAACGAGGCGGCGCGACTCGGCCGCCATGGTGGTTTCACGCAACTGGAGGGGGTTCATCTCGCCCAGCCCCTTGAAGCGCTGGATGTTGACCTTGCCTTTGATGCGATCGGCCTGGATGCGCGCAAGTACGCGCTCCTTCTCTGCCTCATCGCGCGCGTAGATGACTTCCTTGCCGGCATCGATGCGGTACAGGGGAGGCATCGCCACGAACACATGCCCGGCCGCCACCAGTGCACGGAAGTGACGCACGAACAGTGCACAGAGCAGGGTTGCGATATGGGCTCCGTCGGAGTCGGCATCGGCCAGAATACAGAGCTTGCCGTAGCGCAGGCCGCTGATGTCGTCACTGCCCGGATCGACACCCAGCGCCACCGCGATGTCGTGCACTTCTTGAGAGGCAAGCACCTGCCCGGACTCGACTTCCCATGTGTTCAAAATCTTGCCGCGCAGCGGCAGGATGGCCTGAGTTTCCTTGCTCCGCGCCTGCTTCGCCGAACCGCCAGCCGAATCACCCTCGACCAGAAACAGCTCACTTTCGGCCAGGTCGTTTGAGGTGCAATCCGCAAGCTTGCCGGGCAAGGCCGGACCACTTCCAGCCAGCTTCTTGCGGACCACCGTTTTTGCGGCCTTCAGGCGAGTCTGCGCGCGGGCGATGGCCAGTTCCGCGATTCTCTCCCCGGACTCCCCGTGCTGATGGAGCCACAGACTGGTGGCATCGCGCACTGCATTGGCAACGAAAGGGGTACAGGCCTGCGAAGAAAGACGCTCCTTGGTCTGCCCGGAGAATTGCGGCTCACTGAGTTTGACCGACAGGATGTACGTACATCGATCGAAAACATCATCTGCCGTCAGCTTCACGCCGCGCGGCAGCAGGTTGCGGAATTCGCAGAACTCGCGCACCGCATCCAGCAGCCCCTGCCGCAGACCGTTAACGTGCGTGCCCCCTTGGAGGGTTGGCACCAGATTCACGTAACTCTCGGTTACGAGCTCTCCCTCGTCGGCGCGCCAGTGTGCGGCCCAGCTGACAGCTTCCTGGGCGGTTTCCACCTGCCCGCAGATGGCCTCGGCCGGTACCAGTTCTGCCTCCGGAAGCGCGGCTGTGAGATAGCCGCGAAGTCCGTCCTCGTAGTGCCACACCTCACGTTCGGCCACGCCCGCTTCCTGAAAGCTCACCGTGAGGCCCGGACACAGAATGGCCTTCGCCCGCAGCAAGTGCTTCAGTCGGGGAACGGCGATCCTGACGGTATCGAAGTAGCGCGCGTCTGGCTGGAATCGAATCTGGGTGCCTGTGTTCTGACGCCCGACGGTTCCGACTTCGGCCAGCGGGCCGAGCGGCTCACCGCCGGCGAAGGCCATCGCATATTCGCGTCCTCCGCGGCGGACGCGCACATCGAGTCTCAGGGAGAGTGCATTGACCACAGAAACGCCGACTCCGTGCAGGCCGCCGGAGAACTTGTACTGCTTACCCGAAAATTTTCCGCCTGCGTGCAGACGGGTCAGGATGACCTCGACACCCGAGATCTTTTCGCCCGGATGGAGATCCACCGGCATGCCGCGCCCATCGTCAGTGACTTCGATGCTGCCGTCGTCGTGAAGCACGACATCGATGCGCCGGCAGTGGCCGGAAATTGCCTCGTCAACACTGTTGTCGACGACTTCCTGAATGAGATGGTTGGGCCGGGTGGTGTCGGTGTACATGCCCGGGCGTTTGCGCACGGGCTCAAGTCCGGTCAGGACTTCGATGTCGCTGGCGTCGTATTTAGAGCTCAAGGGGGATTACCGTGGCGCCGGTCATGCCGACCGGCGCGGATGTTGGTGCAATGCCCGGATGTCGTCAAGCCAGTGCGCACAGCGCGCCTGAGCGACCTGAACCCGGGGCTCGACGCCGCCCCGTGCCGCGTTCAGGCCAGATCGCCCAGCAGAGATGCCCGCGTGTCAGCCGGCGCTTCCTCCACGGTGTAGTGGCATTCCGGGTGATCGACACCGAAAGACAGACGCGCCCCGCGCTTCAGGGCTGTGACCTGCTCGGGGGTGAGCTGAAAGCGCAGGAAGTGCACCGCCGAAGTCTTGTTGTCACGGCTGCGGTCGAGATCTTCATCCGCGATCGCGAACACTTTCTCCTCGCCGCCCACCGCTACCCAGATCCGATGTTCCACATCGACCAGACGCTCTAGCGCAACGCGTCGCTCCTCTACATCTTCGTACTCGATGAGCATCGTCGCCTTCCAGTTGTCCCCGTCCGGGATCAACGGGGTATAGGCAGCGAGCTCCTCGTTGATGCCCTCAGCCTCGAAGATGCGTTCGACGCGCAGCATTTCCTGGATCTGGTATTGGATGGTGAGCGCATCCTCGAACATCAGCGTGAGATGCGGGCCGAGCGCGACCTGCCGGGACCGCTTGTGCGCGATGACGCGTGCACGGAAGGCCTGCCGCTCTGCGTGGTAACGTTCCAGCGGCATCAAATCGTCGCGGGTGAGGGTGGTCACTGGCATGGTTCAGATTCCGTAGGCTTGTCTCAAGAGGGCGAAGGCCGAACTGGCGCGCTCGCGTTCGACGCCCTGTTCGATCAGTTCCCCTGCCATTGGGCAGTCGCTGAGGTAATGATCGAACGGTTCGTCACCCACGCGCTTGACGACAGGCCGACAAATTTTCTTCGCATGCGCGTAGTTCTCGGCCTTCACCGCGTAAGTCCCATCGTGGCCCGAGCAACGCTCGATTGGAGTGACCTTGGTATTCGAAACGAGTTCCAAGACTTCCTTGGTTTTCAGGCCAATGTTCTGTACGCGCTGGTGACAGGGAACGTGCCAGGCGATCGTGCCGAGACTGCCCTTGAAATCGGTCAACAGCAGCCCCGCACGATGACGGAGCATCAGATATTCGAACGGATCGAAAAATGCGGCCTTCACCTTCTGAACTGCTGCATCCTCCGGGAACATCAGCGGCAATTCCTGCTTGAACATCAGAACGCAGCTGGGGATGGGCGCCACGATGTCGTAGCCGTCAGCCACCAGTTCGCTCAACTGGGCAATGTTTGCGTCTTTAAGCTTTTCAACGGCTTTCAAGTCGCCCAGTTCGAGCTTCGGCATTCCGCAGCACTGACGGGCCTCGGCCAGCTTGACCTCTACGCCGTTGTGGGCGAGCACCTCATACAAATCTTCCACGACATCGGGTGCATTCTTGTCGCCGTAGCAGGTGACAAAAATCGCGACCTTGCCGGTAGTCTCGGCGGTGGCCTTGACTGCGCGAATGGGCTTGTGGTCCGCACGGCCCTTCAGGCGCTTGCGCGCCGTGTTGCTCTCGAAGCGTGGCAATGGTGCATCGGCGTGGATGCCCAGTGTCTTCTCCAGCAACGAGCGCGCCGGTTTCATCTTGTTGACGGCGTTGACCGTTTGGGCCACCACCGGGATGGAGGCGATCTTGCCCACAATATCGGTGGAGGTGAGCAACTTGTCGCGCAGTGACACTTCACCTTTTTCGAACTTGATGGCCTTGGCCCGCAACATGAGGTGCGGGAAGTCCACGTTCCACTCGTGCGGGGGCACGTAGGGACATTTCGTCATGTAGCAAAGGTCGCAGAGATAGCACTGATCGACGACCTTCCAGTAATCCTTCTTTTCTATCCCGTCGACTTCCATCGTGGGGGATTCATCCACCAGATCGAACAGCACCGGGAAGGCGTTGCACAAACTCACACAGCGGCGGCAACCGTGGCAGATGTCATATACCCGCTCCAGTTCCTCGAAGAGCGGAGCCTCCTGGTAGAACTCGGGTTCCTTCCAGCCCAGCGGGTGCCGGGTGGGCGCGTCCAGGCTCCCTTCGCGCCGTCCTTCTTTCGATTCGCTCATGTTCGTCTCCGTGTGGTCT
>JBIKOF010000259.1:0-3896 GCA_044358205.1 Gammaproteobacteria bacterium
CTTCGGCGACACCTACGAACTGCCATTCTTCGAGAACTTCTACGCTGGCGGTCCCCGCACGGTGCGTGGGTATGAAGAATTCTCGCTCGGTCCTAAGGATATTTATGGTAACTCCTTGGGTGGGCAAACCATGGTGGTGGGCAACGCCGAGGTTATCCTGCCCATTCCGTTCCTGCGGGAGGTCAAGTCTGTTCGAGTTTCTACATTCTTTGATGCCGGTAACGTCTTCGGCACCTATTTGAGACTCGGCCAGTTCGGCTTCTACCGAGAGAAGAGCACCTTCGAATTTGAAGAGCTACGCATGGCGGCCGGTATCGGCGCGATGTGGCTGTCCCCCTTCGGTATGCTTTCGGTGAGCGTGGCGCAGCCGTTCAACTATGACGACTCGCGCGACCCGATCACTGGGCGACCGGTGGATGAAATCCAGAAATTCCAGTTCACTTTCGGCACCAACTTCTGAGCGCCGGCCCCCTTTCCTTCCCAACCCTTCCTTCCCTGGAGAGACACCTGACCATGTTGAAGCTTAAGCATTTCTTCTGGATGTCCCTGGCCATCCTCGTCGCCACCACCAGTGCCCAGGCTGCGGACTACAAGATTGGCGTGGTGAATGCCGTGAAGGTTATGCAGGCGGCGCCGCAGGCCGAAGCCGCCATGAAGAAGCTCGAATCCGAGTTCTCGGGCCGCGACAAGCAAATCGCGAACGAGCAGAAGTCCCTGAAGACGCTTGAAGACCGCCTCACGAAGGACGCGGCCATCATGAGCGAAAGCGAGCGGACTCGTCTGGAGCGCGACATCATCAACAAGCGTCGCGACCTCAAGCGTAGCGCCGACGAGTTCCGCGAAGACGTCCAGTTCCGCCGCAACGAGGAAATGGGCAAGATCCAGCGCCTCATCCTGGAAGCCATTACGGCAGTCGCCAACGAAGGCAAATATGACGTGGTGCTCGGCGAAGGCGTGCTTTTCTCCAGCAAGGCCGTCGACATCTCCGACCAGGTCATCGCCAAGATGAAGAAGGGCGGTCGCTAAGCGACCGCATGCACCCGGTGGTCGTCCCCGCCTTCACGGGGGCTGCGCCGGCCGGGGAGAAACGGGCCTGCGGGCCCGTTTTTCGTAAGTCCTGAGGAAAGCCCCATGACCGAGATCGCAGTCAGAGAGATCTTCGATATCCTGCCTCACCGCTATCCCTTCCTGTTGGTGGACAGGGTGCTGGAAGTTGTGCCGTTCGAAAGCATCCGGGCCATCAAGAACGTGACGGTTACGGAACCCTTCTTCCAAGGCCACTTCCCAGGCAACCCCATCATGCCGGGGGTGCTGATTCTAGAAGCCATGGCCCAGGCGACCGGCCTGCTGGCCTTCCACTCCCACCAAGCCAAATCGGAAAGCCGCAAGGTTTATTACTTGGTGGGCGTAGACAAGGCGCGCTTCAAGCGGCCGGTGGAGCCGGGCGATCAGCTCATTCTCACCGCGCAGATGCGTCGCCGGATCCGGGGCATCTACACCTTTAGCGCCGCGGCCCATGTGGGGAACGAGCTGGTTTCCACCGCGCAGTTCATGACCACCGAGGCGGAGGGCGACGCGTGATCGATCCCAGCGCCCGGATCCACCCTTCGGCAGTGCTGGCGCCCGATGTTGAAGTCGGACCCTGGACGCTGATCGGCGAGGGAGTCGAGATCGGGGCGGGGACGCGCATCGGGTCCCACTGTGTAATCAAGGGTCCCACTCGTATCGGCGTGCAGAATACGGTCTTTTCGCATTGCACCCTGGGCGAAGATCCGCAGGACAAGAAGTTTGTGCCTGGCACGCCGACGCGGCTTGAAATTGGCGACCACAACACCATCCGCGAATACTGCAGCATCAATCGCGGTACCCCTGGCGGCGGAGGGGTGACCACGCTCGGCAATCACAACTGGATCATGGGCTATTGCCACATCGCGCACGATTGTCACATCGGTAACCACACCATCTTTGCCAACAACGCGACCTTGGCCGGTCACGTGGAAATTGGCGATTACGCCATCCTCGCCGGCTTTGCCGGCGTCCACCAGTTCTGTCGAATCGGCGAGTCCAGCTTCACCGCGATCTCCGCAGTGGTGGTGAAAGACGTGCCGCCTTTCGTGATGGCCGAGGGCAACACGGCCCGCGCTCGGGCGATCAACCGCGAAGGGATGCGCCGTCGAGGACTGGCACCGGAGGTCATCGAGGCCGTCAAACGCGCCTACCGGATTCTGTTCCGGATGAAGCTCACCACCGATCGCGCGCTGGAGGAATTGGCACCCTTGGCGGCAGAGTTTCCGGAGGTGGCTCGCTTTGTCGACTTTGTCCGCCACAGCGCACGCGGAATCGTGCGCTGTCGACCGACCTGAGGGAATGCACCACGTCGGGATTGTCGCCGGCGAGGCTTCGGGCGACGGACTGGGCGCGGCGCTCATTCAGGGTCTTCGGGAACTGGACCCGGAGATCCGGGTAACGGCCATGGCAGGTCCGCGCATGCTCATGGCGGGCTGCGAGCCCGTAGCGAGCATCGATGCGCTCTCCGTGATGGGGCTGGTGGAGGTGCTAAGGCACTATCCCCGGCTCAGCAGACTTCGTGCCGACCTCATTAAAGGCTTTGCCACCGCAGGCATCGACGCCTTCGTAAGTATCGATGTCCCCGATTTCAGTCTGGAAATGGCGCGCCGCCTGAAGGCGCAGGGGATCCCCACCTTGCACCTCGTGTGTCCGCAGGTCTGGGCCTGGCGACCGGGCCGGATCCCGGGCCTGCGCCGAGCCCTCGATCGGATGCTGGTATTGTTCCCCTTTGAAGTCGATTTCCTGCAAGCCCATGGCCTGGAAGCGCGCTTCGTGGGTCATCCGCTTGCAGACCAGCTTCCGCGGTCGCCCGACAGGCTTGCGGCCAAAGAGGGCCTGGGCCTGTCACCGGGGACTCAGGTCCTGGCGCTTCTGCCGGGCAGTCGTCGCCAGGAATACACCCGTCATCTGCCACTGTTTCTGGCCGCCGCAGCCATACTCAGGCAACACCGGCCGGACCTCGAAGTCATCATAGGCATGGCCAATTCGCGGGCCGCAGACTGGGCGGCTGCGCTCCCGGCGCTGGCAGAGACCGGGGCGCGCCTTGTGATCGGGCGCGCCTCGGAGGTACTCACGGCGGCCGACGTCGCGCTCTGTGTTTCAGGCACAATCACGTTGGAGGCGGCCCTGTGCCAAACCCCTCTCGTCGTGGCGTATCGAATGCCTTGGCTCACTTACCAGATCCTGCGCAGACTGGTGCGCGTGGATCGGATCGCGCTGCCTAATCTGCTGATGCCTGGGATCAATGTCCCGGAATGCATTCAGGACGCCGCCACGGCGCCGAAACTCGCCGAGGCCCTGGAGGCATGGCTTGTCGATGCCGAACGCACGGCCAACTACCGTGCGCGCTGCACTGCGCTGCACGATGTCCTGCACCGGGGCGCGGGACGCGCGGCAGCGGAAGCGGTGCTGGAGCTCATTGCCGCGCGGCGCACGACAGAGCAGGAGAACCGCAGATGAGCGGCCGTGGGGCGGTCCTGGTCGCTGGCGTCGACGAAGCGGGCCGGGGCCCGCTGGCAGGGCCGGTAGTCGCGGCAGCTGTCATTCTGGACGCTGACCGACCGATTGCGGGTCTTGCAGACTCCAAGAAACTCTCTGCCGCGAAAAGAGCGGCCCTGTTCGACCAGATTCAGGAACGTGCACTTGCCACCGCCATCGCGGCGGCCACGGTGGAGGAGATCGATCGCTTGAATATCTTCCAGGCCACGCTGCTCGCCATGCAACGCGCCGTCTCTGCGCTGGCTGCGACGCCAACGCAGGTATTGGTGGATGGGAACGCGTGCCCCGTGTTGGACGTTCCGGTGCAGGCGGTGGTCCGCGGTGATGCA
>JBIKOF010000005.1:0-13276 GCA_044358205.1 Gammaproteobacteria bacterium
CAGGAATCACCTGAATGGCAGTGGCGCCGGTCCCGATCACCGCAACCCGCTTCCCCGACAAGTCGAAGTCGTGGTCCCATTGGGCGGTGTGCATCACCTTGCCGCTGAAAGTCTCCACCCCGGCGATGTCAGGCAGCTTCGGTGGCCCGAACAGCCCTGTCGCACTGACAAAATAGCGGCAGCTGTAAGACTTGCCGGAATCCAGGCTGATCTGCCAGAGGTTGGCTGTTTCGTCATAGCGTGCCTCGCGGACTTTTTCGCTGAAACGCAGGTGTGGAAGCACCCCATATTTTTTTGCGCAGTGGTCCGCGTAAGCCTTCACTTCCGATCCTGGGGCGTAGAGTCGCGACCAGTCAGGGTTCGGCTCAAAGCCGTAGGAATACGAAGTGGACGCGACATCGACGGTGAGGCCAGGGTAAGTATTGTCGCGCCAGGTTCCGCCAAGGTCAGCGGCCGCTTCAAGCACTATGAAATCGTGAATGCCGAGCCTTTTCAGCTCTATCGCGGCCCCAAGACCTGAGAAACCTGATCCAACGATAATGACTTCATGTTGCGGCTGGGAATTCATGGAGCGTCTCGACTGAGTTCAGACTGCAGTATAAATGCCCTGCGATGCGGACGGTTACTATTCTCTAACCTGGCATGCAGCAGGCTCGGCTGCCCTTCGCGGGGCCGCGGGCGTCGTCACCGACATGCGGCCTTACTGGACTCTGGCGCGCTTTCCGGGGTATCAGGCCGCAACATAGCGAGCGGGGACGCCATTCGGGCTGCGTGCTCGCGAGGGGGAATCTAGTGCCGCCGGGTGGACCATGCACAAAGGTCATGCCCAGCGCGTTGCTGCGCCGCGCATCGGGAGTTTCCCCGGGGGGGGGGGGGGCGGGACTCTGACCCGATGCCGGGGAGGGTTTGGCACGAGCGTGTCTGGCCAGCACAGCGCTTCGTCGTATAGTGAGCGCTGCCCACCCATCATCAGAGGAAACTGATATGACTGCGGACCAAATAGTGAATGCCTTTATGGCCGCTTTCGATCGCAAGGATCTGGAGGGCGCCCTCGCGCTCGTCACTGATGACTGCTACTACGATAACGTGCCTCTGGGTGACATGCGGGGGCGCGACAAGATGCGGGAATTCCTGACGCCTATCATGGCAGGCGACACCCCGGTCAAATTTGAGATTCTTCGACAGACGGCCAGTGGTTCGGTGGTAATGAATGAGCGTATTGATCGTTTCGTGATGAACGGCAAGCCAGTCGCGCTCCCCGTGAGTGGTGTTTTCGAAGTGACTGATGGGAAAGTGAGCTTTTGGCGGGACTATTTCGATAACGGTATGTTCATGAAGCAGCTGAAAGCAGCTTGAAGGTTCTCGGGGGTACAAATCCATGAACTACACCTGCCTCTTGGTGAAAAAGGAAGGCCCCGTTGATTGGCTTATCCTGAATCGGCCTGAAGCGCTCAACTCGCTGTCCCGCCGTCTGGTGGCAGAACTTCATCATTACTTCGACAGTCTGCAGAGCGACTATGAGACCCGGGTGGTCGTGATGCGGGGCGCAGGTCGGATGTTCTGCGCGGGTCTGGACATGAAGGATCCGGAGCGGAAACCTACCCGTAACGCGGACCAAGGCATGCAGAGCCAGCGTAGCTTTTCCGGGCTGGTAATGAAAATGCGCCGCGCGCCGCAGCCCATCATCGGCCTCCTGCATGGGCACGCGGCGGGTGGAGGATTCTCCATCGCGCTTGGCTGCGATGTGCGGATTGCCGCAGAGGGCACGAAGATGAATTGCGCTTTCATCAAAATCGGCCTGTCGGGATGCGAGATGGGCTCGAGCTACCATCTGCCAAGGCTTATCGGCACTTCCAACGCGGCCGAGCTCCTCTACACCGGACGCTTCATTGACGCGACCCGGGCCCTACGTCTGGGCCTGGTGAGCGATGTTGTGCCCGAAGCCGATCTCGAGGCAACCGGCAGGGCGCTGGCCGCCGACATGGTGGCTACGGCGCCTCTTGGTTTGCGCTTGAGCAAAGAGGCTTTCTGGGCGAGCGTCGATGCCCAGAATCTCGAAAGCGCCATCGCCATGGAGGACCGGAACCAGATCCTGTCCGTCGCGAATGGGGACCTCGACGAAGGGATCGCGGCATTTTTGGAGAAACGAAAACCTCAATGGGGAATGCCTGAGGCGAGTTGAATTCAGTACCGGCGGAAACCTTCGCGCAAGATTAATTTTGCCTAGCGTGGTACGGGGCTGGCTTGTATCCCGCCGGGCATGGGGTGTCTCCGTCTGAGAGTTTCAGTGGAGCTGATCATCAATGTGGAAGTCTCTCCGCCAGTGGTTGCAGCGACCAGTCCCGACCGCACGACAAACTGCTTGGGAAAGTAAGTGGTCCAGTGCCGACGTCAAGAAATGGAACCTTCAGGGGGTATCGCGCCACTACGTGGACGCGCTGGAAGCTGGTGTCTTTCGCTCGGGTGACCGCTGCCTGGACCTTGGTTGTGGACTCGGGCACAGCGCCGCATGGCTCGCGGACAAGGGTTTGCATGTGCTGGGCGTGGATTTCGCCCAAGCGGCGATTGAGCAGGCGTGCGCGCTGCATTCGACCTCACCTAGGCTGGAATTCAGAACGCTTGATGTCACCGCCCCGTGCGATCAACTCGGGCAGTTCGATGCAATTCTCGACCGAGGTTGCCTGCACGGTATTTCGGAACGGGCAGGGTACTACCGTAATCTGGACCTGTGGCTCAAGCCGGGAGGAATTTTCCTGCTGCAGCACCACCTGAGACGGTACTCGCAAAGCCGGTTGCGACGAGAGGTGTTGCGCAATTCGTTCGCGCGCTGCTCATTGATGACAGAAAAGCCAATTGAAATGCTCGAGAACTTGACTGAAAAAGGTATTCCGGGCGTTTTTCTGGTGGTCCGGAAAGACGCCTTGAAATAGCTAGTCTGATTGGTGCGGGAACGAAACTCCCCGAGACGCTGCGCCGAGGTCAGGTCCCTTCCGGACAGCGGCAAGTAGATGGTGGATGGCCACTCGGACCTCTCATGCGCGGACGGCTCGTGCAATGCGTCTGGCATCAACCGCTTCCGCGAGGGGCATACGGTCGTCATGCGTTCATATCTTTTTATTCTGTGTCCCCCCTATTCTGGATCCACGGCACTCTGGAAATTGATAGCAACCTCGGAGGCTGTGTCAGTTCTTCCTGCCGAGGGTCAATTCCTGCCCGAAGTCAGGGATATCCTGCGCCGGGATCCCTGGAATGCCGATGTGCGACTTCCGTGGGAGAGGATAAAGGCAGTCTGGCATGGATACTGGGATCCCCGAAAAGCCCTACTGGTCGAAAAATCACCCCCCCACATCATCCGCGCCAGCGAAATTGCAGACCATTTTCGTCCGGCCTACTTCATTCTCATGGTCCGGAATCCCTACGCCCACTGCGAGGGATTGATTCGTCGCAATGGGTGGAGTGCGACCGAATCTGCAAAATTCTCGGTTCGTTGTTTGAGAGAGCAGGCGCGAAATGTTGAGCAACTGGAAAACACCTTGTGTTTTACCTACGAGCAGCTCACCGAAAATCCGCAGGCGATCTCACTAAGAATCCAAGCGTTCATGCCTGAGATTGGCGAACTGAAATACACGGATCGATTCAGCTTACGTTCGCTCGACGGCGTCGCGAAACGCCCCCTCCTCAATCTGAACCGGAAAAAGATCAACGCCCTCTCGATGCAGGACCTGAAAGAAATCAACAACGTGCTTCGGGAGAATGACGACATCATGACGTTTTGGGGCTACAGCTATCATGATCTGGCCATGCGCGAGTCGATGAGTTCTCTCGGGCGGGAAATCAAAACGCGCGCTTCAGGTCACGTTTCGAAAGCTCTTGGAATTCTCGGGCGAATTAGAAAGAGGTTCGCAGGGTCGAACTCGGGCCGGTGATGGAATCCCTGCACCAGGCGTGAAGCCATCCCGGAGCAATGGGGCCGAACACGGGGCTGGCCCGCGTTCTATCTGCAATGGGGAAGAGGCCCCGGTGGTGCGTGCGACGAGCACCGGCACGAAACCATAGGGCCTCGCCGGGCTTACTTCTCGCACATGGATGCTTGGAGAAATTGGCTCCCCGGGACGGACTCGAACCGCCGACCCAGTGATTAACAGTCACTTGCTCTACCGACTGAGCTACCGGGGAGTTGCAGTAGAAACGTGATCCTAATGTTGAAGTTCATCACGGTCAATCAGCCGGAACGTGATGGGTGCTGATTCGCCGCGGTGGATGTCTCCGCTGGGTCCTCCTATCCTGCGCGGAACATGAGTACCGCACGCTTTGAACTTGAGTCCCCCTTCCAGCCAGCCGGCGGCCAGCCCGAGGCCATCGCGCACCTGCTTGACGGGCTGGAGGCGGGTCTTGCCCACCAAACCCTGCTTGGGGTGACCGGTTCCGGCAAGACCTTCACCATCGCCAATGTCATCCAGCGCGTCCAACGACCCGCCATCATCATGGCACCCAACAAGACCCTGGCAGCCCAGCTGTATGGCGAGATGCGCGAGTTTTTTCCGCGCAATGCCGTCGAATATTTCGTCTCTTACTACGACTATTACCAGCCTGAAGCCTACGTGCCGTCCTCCGACACCTATATCGAGAAGGACGCGTCCATAAATGATCACATCGAGCAGATGCGACTGTCGGCCACCAAGGCTCTGCTCGAACGTCCCGACACCATCATTGTGGCGACGGTCTCGGCAATTTATGGCTTGGGCGACCCCGGGGAGTACCACGCGATGGTGCTTCACCTGCGTCGCGGAGATCGCATCAATCAGCGGCAGATGCTGAAGCGACTCACCGAGCTCCAGTACATGCGCAATGATCTGGAACTCGCGCGTGGTACCTACCGGGTGCGGGGAGATGTGGTCGATATCTACCCGGCAGAGTCCGAGCGGGATGCCCTCCGTGTGCAGATGTTCGATGACGAGGTCGAGTCTCTGGCCATGTTCGACCCGCTGACGGGCGAGGTTACGCGGCAGCTGCCGCGGTTTACGGTCTACCCGAAATCCCATTACGTCACGACACGCGAGACCATCCTTGGAGCCATCGATGCGATCAAGGAGGAACTCCGGGAGCGGCTCAAAGTTCTACGTGACCTCGGCAAATTGGTGGAAGCGCAACGGCTGGAACAACGCACGCGCTTCGATCTCGAGATGATGGCCGAGATTGGGTACTGCTCGGGGATCGAGAACTACTCTCGCCATCTCTCCGGGCGCAAACCTGGCGAGCCACCGCCGACCCTGTTTGAGTATCTCCCCGCGAATACCTTGCTGGTGGTGGACGAAAGTCACGTCACGATTCCTCAGCTGGGCGGAATGTATCGGGGAGATCGCGCGCGGAAGGAAAATCTCGTGGAGTACGGGTTCAGGTTGCCTTGTGCCTTGGATAACCGACCCCTACGGTTCGATGAGTGGGAGCGATTGGCGCCGCAGTCCATTTTCGTGTCCGCAACGCCGGGGCCCTACGAGCAGGAGCACGCTGGGCAAGTGGTCGAACTGGTGGTCAGGCCCACCGGGCTCGTCGATCCCGAGGTTGAGATTCGACCGGCGGGAACTCAGGTCGACGATTTACTGAGCGAAATTCGCAAGGTTGCCGGCGGCGGCGCACGTGTGTTGGTGACAACCCTTACCAAACGCATGGCCGAGGACCTCACCGATTATCTCGCGGAGCACGGAGTCCGGGTCCGCTATCTCCACTCGGACATCGATACGGTTGAACGGGTGGAGATCATCCGTGATCTGCGGCTCGGTGAGTTTGATGTCCTCATTGGTATCAACCTCCTGCGGGAGGGACTCGACATTCCCGAAGTCGCGCTGGTGGCGGTGCTGGACGCAGACAAGGAAGGTTTTCTGCGCTCGGACCGCTCGCTGATCCAGACCGTGGGGCGCGCGGCACGTAACTTGGAGGGACGCGCGATTCTGTACGCGGATACGCACACAGGATCCATGCAGCGGGCACTGGCCGAAATGGCGCGTCGGCGGGAGGTGCAGTTGGCCTTCAACGCGGAGCACGGCATCACGCCCAAGGGGATCTCCAAGCGCGTCGCCGATGTTATGGAGGGTGCCTATGCTGTGCCCGGATCGGCCAAGCGCTCTGCGCTGCGCAAAGTGGCTGAGCCGGGTGAGAGCTACGCGGCAATGAGCCTTGAACAGGCCGCGACGCGCTTGCGCAAGCTCGAGGCGGAGATGCATACCCGGGCGCGCAATCTCGAGTTCGAGGAGGCTGCTCGAATTCGAGACGAAATCCGGCTTCTTAAACAGGTACGACTGGAGATGCCGCTAGCCTGAGCATTCCGTATGGGCTAGACTTCGCCCCCTCGTGCGACGACAGGCGCGTAGCTCAGTTGGTTAGAGCACCACCTTGACATGGTGGGGGTCGTTGGTTCGAGTCCAATCGCGCCTACCATTATCTGTCAGTCGAGTTTTCGGGCCATGGCATCGGAGCCCGATGAATGTCGGGAGCATGCCGGTCGAGCGCGCCACGCACAGTGGCGCCACGACGCCCCGTTCGATACTTCAAGGGATGCGACCGGGCCAAGCCCCCAGCGGAGACAGTGCTTCCGCGATTCGAGGTTCGGATAAGCGACCCCTCGTAAAGGTCACCGAGGTTTCCTGAAATGCTCAATATCACGCTTCCCGACGGTTCTGTTCGCCAATTCGCCGGCCCGGTCTCCGTCTTCGATGTCGCTTCCTCCATTGGTGCGGGGCTCGCCAAAGCCGCGTTGGCGGGGCAGGTCGATGGCCGACTCGTGGATACGTCCCACATCATCACCGGCGATGCACAGGTCAGTATCGTGACGGCCAGCCAGCCCGAAGGGCTGGAAGTCATCAGGCACAGCACGGCTCACCTTCTCGCACAAGCCGTGAAGACGCTTTTCCCCTCTGCCCAAGTCACCATCGGCCCGGTGATCGAAGACGGCTTCTACTACGACTTCGCTTTCGAGCGCGCTTTTACGCCCGAAGACATTGCGGCGATCGAGGCCTGCATGACCGAGCTGGCAAAAACCGCACAGCAGGTGTCACGTCAGGAATACGCGCGCGACGACGCCGTGCGCTTTTTCGAGGAGCAGGGCGAACGCTACAAGGCTGAGATTATCCGCAGTATTCCCGAGAGCGAGACCCTTTCGCTTTACTCGCAGGGTTCGTTCACCGATCTCTGCCGGGGTCCTCATGTCCCGGACACCGGGCGCCTGCGGGCGTTCAAACTGACCAAGGTCGCGGGTGCCTATTGGCGCGGGGATTCCCGCAACGAGATGTTGCAGCGGATTTACGGCACTGCATGGGCCGACACCAAGGCACTCGATGCCTATCTGAAGCGACTTGAGGAGGCCGAAAAGCGCGACCATCGGCGTATCGGCAAGCAACTCGACCTGTTCCATTTTCAGGAAGAAGCGCCAGGCATGGCGTTCTGGCATGAGAGAGGCTGGACCCTTTGGCAGCAAATCGAGCAGTACATGCGGAAAGTCCTGCGCAAGCACGGCTATCGCGAGGTGCGCTGCCCCCAGGTCCTCGATGCCAATCTCTGGAAGCGCTCGGGCCACTGGGAGAATTTCCGGGAAAACATGTTCGTCACGGAATCCGAGGAGCGCGAGTTCGCCGTCAAGCCGATGAACTGCCCTGGTCACGTGCAGATTTTCAACCAGGGCCTCAAAAGCTACCGCGACTTGCCATTGCGACTGGCCGAGTTCGGCTCTTGCCATCGAAACGAGCCGTCCGGAGCGCTGCATGGCCTCATGCGAGTGCGAGCCTTTACGCAGGACGATGCGCATATCTTTTGCACCGAGTCCCAGATTCAGGGCGAGGTTGCTGATTTCATTGAACTCCTGCGGGCCGTCTATGCGGACTTCGGGTTCAGCGATATCCAGATCAAGCTATCCACGCGACCCGTGCGTCGAGTCGGCAGCGACGAGACCTGGGACAAGGCTGAGGAGGCCTTGCGGCTGGCTCTGGACAGCAAGGGCCTGGCATGGGACCTCCAGCCTGGAGAGGGGGCCTTCTATGGCCCCAAGATTGAGTTCTCCCTGCGCGATTCGATAGGGCGGGTTTGGCAGTGCGGCACCATCCAACTTGATTTCTCGCTGCCAACCCGGCTCGATGCCGAATATGTGGCCGAGGACAACAGCCGCCGTCCTCCGGTCATGCTCCATAGAGCAATCCTCGGGTCGCTCGAGCGTTTCATCGGAATTCTTATCGAACACTACGCCGGGTTGCTGCCAACGTGGCTTGCACCGGTGCAGGTGGCCGCCCTCAGTATCACCGACCGCTTCGCCTCATACGCGAGGGAAGTTTCAGAATCCTTGGAAAATCAAGGATTCCGGGCGATTGCAGACTTGAGAAACGAGAAGATCGGGCTTAAGATTCGCGAGCAGACCCTGCAGCGTATCCCTTACCTTCTGGTAATTGGTGAGCGGGAGGTCGAAAACAGAACGGTGTCCGTCAGGACCCGGGGCGGGGAAGATTTAGGCGCCATGTCACTCGACGCCTTCTCCCACCATCTCGCGGCCGACACCACCAGACGCTGAATCTCGGGAGGACCCGGCTATCGTTTCGGAAAAGAAGAACCGCGTCAACGAAGAAATCTCCGCCCCCGCGGTCCGCCTGATTGCGGCAAATGGGGACAACGTCGGGGTGGTGCCCATCGCAGAGGCCCATCGTCAAGCGCAGGAAAGTGAACTCGATCTGGTTGAAATCGTACCGACTGCCGAACCTCCGGTGTGTCGGGTCATGGATTTTGGAAAATTCCTCTTCGAGCTCAACAAGAAGAAGCACGCAGCCAAGCGCAAGCAGAAGCAGATCCAGATCAAGGAGATCAAGCTTCGGCCCGGCACCGATGATGGCGATTACGAAATCAAAATGCGTAATGTGCGTCGCTTCATCGAAGAAGGTGACAAGGTAAAAATCACCCTGCGGTTCCGCGGCAGGGAAATGGCGCACCAGGATCTGGGCGCGAAAATGCTGGAGCGGGTGGAAGAGGATTTGAACGGGCTTGCCGTGGTGGAACAGCACCCCAGGCTCGAAGGGCGGCAGATGGTGATGCTCATCGGCCCCAAGAAACACTAAGGAACGAACCGGACTTTCGAACGAGACACCCAATGCCGAAGCTCAGAACAAATCGCGGGGCCGCCAAACGCTTCGCCAAAACGGGAAGCGGTCGCTTCAAGCGCCGCCAGTCCCATAAGCGCCACATCCTCACCAAGAAGTCGGCCAAGCGGAAACGCCAGTTGCGCGGCAACACCCTCGTGGTGGCTGCCGATCACAAGGAAGTTCTGCAGCTGCTGCCCAATCACTAGTTTTCAGAGGAATAACTCCCCATGGCACGAGTCAAGCGCGGCACCATTGCCCACGCGCGTCACAAGAAGGTCCTCAAGAGGGCTAAGGGCTATTACGGCCGGCGCAAGAACGTCTTCCGGGTGGCGACTCAGGCGGTCACGAAGGCTGGCCAGTATGCCTACCGGGACCGCAAGGTCCGGAAACGCGAGTTCCGCGCCCTGTGGATCGTCCGCATCAACGCGGCGGCCCGGGAGCACGGCATGAACTACGCCCGATTTATCAATGGGCTGCTCAAATCCGAGATCGCGCTGGACCGCAAGGTGCTCGCCGATCTCGCCGTGCACGACAAGCCGGCTTTCGCCGTGCTTGTGGAGCGCGCGAAGGCGGCACTCGCGGGCTAAGCCCGGGAGGCGGGTTCCGACGGCGCTTCGCGGGCGCCGCCGGTTCCACCCAAAGCCGCTTGAATCCGGGGGAAAGGCAACACCTTTCCCCTTTTTTTATGCCCGATCATTCTCGATAGAAGCGTGACATGACCGATACCACCCGCGTCCATCAGGAGGCCCTTGCCGAGATAGCAGCGGCCGATACCCCGGCGCTATTGGAGGCTGTGCGGGTCAGATTCCTTGGCAAGAAGGGGCTCATTACCGATCTCCTCAAGGGGCTTGGGCGACTTCCTGCCGATGAAAGGCCCGCAGCGGGTAACGCCATCAACCGTGTTCGCGACGAGGTGTCCGAGGCCCTTGCCGCCCGCAAGCTGGCACTGGAAGACGCGCTTCTCGATGCAGCGGTTTCCGACCGCATCGATGTCTCTCTCCCGGGGAGGGGACAGCGACGCGGGGGCCTGCACCCGGTCACGCTGGCGATGCGACGAATCACGCACCTGTTTGCGCGGGCAGGCTTCGATGTAGTCGAGGGCCCGGAAATCGAGGACGACTTTCACAATTTCGAAGCGCTCAACATCCCCGCGCATCATCCAGCGCGCGCGATGCACGATACGTTCTACTTCGGGGACGGCCGCTTGCTGCGGACTCATACCTCCCCGGTACAAATTCGGACCATGGCAGAGCGTCGACCACCGCTGCGCGTCATTGCCCCGGGTCGGGTGTATCGGTGCGACTACGATCAGACCCACTCACCGATGTTTCATCAGGTGGAAGGTCTTCTCATCGATGAACACGCGTCCATGAGTGATCTCAAGGGGCTGCTCCACCAGTTCCTGCGATCCTTCTTTGGGCGCGAGGACCTCGAAATCCGGTTCCGGCCCTCTTACTTCCCGTTTACTGAACCCTCTGCCGAAGTCGATATCCGTCTGCCTTCCGAGCATGGCCTAAGTGGATGGCTTGAGGTTCTCGGGTGCGGCATGGTGCACCCCAATGTTCTCGCGAACGTCGGTATCGACAGCGAGCGTTACCGCGGTTTTGCGTTCGGTCTGGGCGTGGAGCGCCTTGCGATGCTGCTCTATGGCGTGAACGATCTGCGCCTGTTTTTCGAAAATGATCTCCAGTTTTTGCGGCAATTTGGCTGAAATCATGCAGTTCCTCCCGCTAATCCGCGTCGCGGCAAGATAATACCCATGAAGTTTTCTCTCGAATGGCTATCCAGATTTGTGGCGCCGCTGCCTCCGCTCGATACGCTTTGTGAACAACTCACCATGGCAGGTCTGGAAGTGGAGGGCACCGAGACGTCCGCCGCTACGCTGGCACAGGTGGTGGTGGCCCGCATCACCGCCGTGAAAGCGCACCCGAATGCGGACCAACTGCGGGTCTGCACGGTCGATGCTGGCGACGGTAGCCTGCGCGAGGTCGTGTGCGGTGCGCCCAACGCGCGTGCCGGGATGCTGGGGTGCTTGGCCTTGCCAGGGGCACTTCTGGTGAGCGGAAATCCTGTGTCTATCGATGAAATCAGAGGTGTGCGCTCTCACGGCATGTTGTGCTCGGCTGCCGAACTGGGACTCGGCGATGAGGACGATGGTCTGCTGGAGCTCGAAGGAAACGCGGTGCCGGGTTCCCCGCTTGGAAGCCTGTGCCAATCCGAAGACACGAGGGTTGAGCTTGGTCTCACCCCCAATCGGGGTGACTGTCTGTCCCTGCTCGGCGTGGCGCGGGAAATCAGCGCTTTGTCACAAGTCGCGCTCAACATGCCCGAGATTGTTCCGGTGCCGCCGGTCAGTCCACGTGCGTTTCCGATCCATCTCGAGGAACCCGAGCTCTGTCCGCGCTATGCCGGACGTGTTCTCGATGATGTCGACGCGAGTCGGCCTACGCCCTTGTGGATGCGTGAGCGCCTGCGCGGTGCCGGCGTGCGCTCGATCAGCCTTGTCGTGGACATCACCAACTATGTGATGCTCGCGGTCGGCCAGCCATTGCACGCTTTTGATCTCGACACTCTGGCGGAGGGGGTCAGGGTCCGTCGCGCCGCTGCCGGTGAGTCCTTGGTGCTGCTTGATGGATCGAATCCTGTTCTCGACGAAACCTGTCTGGTGATCGCCGACCATCAACGGGTGCTCGCCTTGGCGGGTGTGATGGGCGGGCGCGACTCCGGCGTGCAGGGCGGAACACGACGTGTGTTTCTGGAGAGTGCGTGGTTCGATCCCGTCGCGATTGCAGGCACCGCGCGGCGGCTGAAGTTGCATACGGATGCATCACACCGTTTCGAGCGAGGCGTCGACCCTGGCGGACAAGTGCGTGCCATCGAGATGGCCACCCAACTACTGGTCGAGCTTGCCGGTGCAAAGCCCGGTCCGGTGACTTGCATAGAGGCCGGGCCAGCATCGGTCCCGCAGTCCATTCCATTCCGGCTCACACGCGCCAACAGTTTGCTCGGCACCCAGTTCTCAGAAGCCGAGGCGCGCGCAATTTTCCAGCGCTTGCATCTCGCAATCGTGGAAGACGGAGATGCGTGGCGGGTAACACCCCCGAGCTATCGGGCAGATCTGGGCCGGGAAGAAGATCTCGTCGAGGAGCTTGCCCGGCTTGCCGGCTATGCCAATCTGCCGGCCAGCCTGCCGAATATTGCCCTTGCCCTCAATTTCGAATCTCCCGAAACCGCGCTGCCGGATCTCATCCGCGACGCACTCGCTGGGGCGGGTTACACCGAAGCCGTTACGTACAGCTTCATCGCCCCGGATCTTTGGGAGCTATTCGCTGGCGACCTGCTGCCCAAGGCCCTCGCCAACCCCATTTCCAGTGAAATGGCCGTGATGAGGGCAACCTTGGTGCCTGGCTTGCTGGGGGTACTCGCGCACAACCAGAAGCGACAGATGAACGACCAACGCATCTTTGAGGTTGGTATGGTCTTCCGCGAAGAGGCAGACGGGCTCGCCCAGACCAATCGGGTGGCTGGGGTCGTGATCGGGGCGGTGGAACCGGAGCAGTGGGGCCGTGCCTCTCGGGCGGTGGATTTCTTCGATGTAAAGCAGGACGTGGAGAGTCTGTTGCGGGCGTGCAATCTAGGTAACGTGGATTTCGTTCCCGCCCAGATTCCGGGTTTGCATCCGGGTGCAACCGCGCGGCTGCTGGTGGCGGGTAGGGACGTTGGCGTTGTCGGGCTGGTCCATCCTCGAGTCTGTCGTCGTCTAGAACTGACCGGGGTGCCCGTGGTGTTTGAATTACAGCTAAATGCGCTGGTGGACGGCCGCCTTCCGGCCTTCAAGCCTTTCTCGAGATTTCCGTCGACGCGGCGAGACCTTGCCATCGTGGTGGCCGAGGAAGTGTCGGTGGCGGCAGTGCTCAACTGCATTCGACGGGCCGGAGGGACGCTCTTGCGCGACCTTCAGTTATTTGATGTATATCGTGGGCAAGGTATTGATTCAGGCAAAAAAAGCCTTGCCTTGGGCTTGCTTTTTCAGGCCCCTTCCAGCACTCTTGTCGACAGTCAGGTCGATGCCTTGGTGACCGGAATCACCGAGCAACTTCGTGCCGAACTGAGAGCCTCCCTGAGAGTTTAGGTATGGCACTGACGAAAGCCGATATGGCCGA
>JBIKOF010000260.1:0-3888 GCA_044358205.1 Gammaproteobacteria bacterium
GGGGCCAACATATAAAAGCCAGCAACCCCGAGCAGACCGAGACCCACCACCAGCATGCCGGTGACGGCGCCGCCGCGGAATGCTACAGCGAGGGCTGCTGCCATGCCGCTATGCGCGGCCTGCGCGGTGCGAACATTGGAGCGCACCGACACGTTCATGCCGATGTAGCCGGCAGCGCCGGAGAGCACGGCGCCGGTGGCGAAGCCGAGGGCCGTAAACATGTCGAGCATCGCCCACAGCACCGCAAAGAGCACCACCCCAACGATGCCGATGGTGGTGTACTGGCGGTTGAGGTAGGCGGAAGCACCCTGTTGGATGGCCGCCGCGATTTCACGCATGCGCGCATTGCCTTCCGGCTGCGCCAGAATCCAGCGCACCGACCAGACGCCGTAGGCGATGGCCAGGAAGGCGCACACCACAGAAAATCCCAGATAGGACATGTATGACCCCTCAGATACAAATGAATTTATGGTCCGGGCGTTGGCTGTCGGCGGCGCGTAGCCACCACTGCCGAGCCTGATCAGGCGGCAGTGGAAATCGGGCGATCCCGTCCTGCCACCCGGCGCTAGCCTGAGCCGCCGGGCGCCCGGATTCTCTTAGAAATCAGGTAATTTTGAAAGCCTTGGAGAGGCGCGGGGGAACCCTGTGCCCAGCCAACCGCACATAGCGGGGAAGCCCGCGCACATACTCGGGATAGTCTTCGCCTTCCAGCAATGGCGCGAGATGACGGCGACAGGCGGGTGTGATGCCGAAACCGTCCTCACTGATGTACTCCCGCGGCAAGGGGCACTCGCGGCCGGCGACCTCTTCCAGGGCTACGTCTCCGGTGGTCCAGACGTACGGGGAATCCGTCTTTCGAACCAGACTGACCATCCGTCCCGACACGCCCTTGAGCGCCAGGTCCACCGCCGCCTGCCCCACCGCATAAGCCTGCGCCACGTCTGTGGCAGATGCCAGGTGACGGGCTGCACGCTGCAGGTAATCTGCCACCGCCCAGTGGTACTTGTGACCAAGTCGCTCGCGAATGCGCTCCGCGATGCGCGGCGCAACACCCCCCAGTTGCGCATGGCCGAAAGCGTCGCGGGTGCCGGATTCGGCCACGAATTGGCCATCGGCCGTTCGCAAGCCCTCCGAGACCACCACGACACAATATCCATGGCGCTGCACGGTCGCCTCTACCCGTTCCATCAGAGCGTCCTCTGCCAGCGGAATTTCGGGTAGCAGCAGCAGGTGCGGGGCATCCTCGTCCTGCTCATGCGCGAGGCCTGCGGCTGCGGCTAGCCATCCCGCATGCCGCCCCATCACTTCCAGTACAAAGATGCGGGTGGAGGTTCTGGCCATGGAGGCGACGTCGAAGCCGGCCTCGCGCACAGAGGTGGCGATGTATTTGGCGGCCGAGCCGAAACCGGGGCACGTGTCCGTATGCGGCAAATCATTGTCGACCGTCTTCGGGATATGGATGGCCTGCAGGGGATAGCCCAGACGCTCACCCATCTGCGCCACTTTCAGGCAGGTATCGGCTGAATCTCCCCCGCCGTTGTAAAGGAAGTAGCCGATGTCATGGGCACGGAATACATCGATGAGGCGCTCGTACTCGGCACGATTCTCTTCGAGCCCCTTGAGCTTGTACCGGCAGCTGCCGAAGGCACCGGCGGGGGTCCGACGCAGCGCTGCGATATCGGCGTCCGATTCGAGGCTGGTATCGATGAGGTCTTCTTCCAACGCACCCAGAATGCCGTTGCGGCCGGCGAACACGCGGCCGAGACGGTCGGGATAGGCTCGTGCGGACTGAATAACTCCGCAGGCGCTGGCGTTGATCACCGCCGTGACCCCTCCCGATTGGGCATAGAAGACGTTTCGTACAGCCATGGTTCAAGTCCGTTCAGGCATTTTGATTCGCATCCTAAACCCCGGTCCGGTCAGGAGAAAGGCTGCGTGGCCGCGGAATACGGCCGTCGGGTACACTCATCCCATCCCTCTGGAGAACGCATTTGAGCTTTCGTCCATCCGTTCGTCAGGCACTTCTGTGCGCGGTCACCGCGGCCTTGCTGACCGCTGGCGGTGTATGGGCCCAACAGGACGACATCGGGCCGCTCACCGAGCACGACATGATCGACCTGACCGAATTGCCGGATTTCGGCGACTCGGCCGGGGCCTACATCTCGCCCGAGCAGGAGCGCTTGCTCGGTCAAGGGTTCATGCGCCAGATGCGTCGGCGTGCGCCATTGGTATCCGACGAGGAAGTCGAAGATTACATCCAGAAAGTGGGCCTCGAGGTTGGCGACCACGCCGGGTACTACGGTGACTTCACCTTCTTTGTGGTGGAGAGTCCGGTCATTAATGCCTTTGCCGTTCCCGGCGGCTATGTGGGCGTGCATTCGGGGCTCATTCTCAACTCGCGCAACGAAAGTGAACTCGCCTCGGTACTCGCCCACGAGGTTTCCCATATCACGCAGCGGCACGGCGCGCGGATGATCGAGGCCGCTGGCCGGATGAGCATTCCGTCCATGGCAGCATTTCTGGGTGCCATCGCGCTCAGTGCCATCGATCCACAGGCTGGCATGGGCGCGCTGGCAGCCATCGGCGCAGCCCAGCAGCAATACCAGATCAATTTCACCCGCGCCAACGAAAAAGAAGCCGACCGCATCGGCATCGAGCTTCTCAATACCGCGGGGTTCAATACCGAGGGCATGGCTAATTTCTTTGAGCGACTGCAAGCCGCCAATCGCTACAGCGATCCCGCCTTCATCCCCGAGTACCTGCGCACCCACCCGGTCACCGTGAACCGTATCGCGGAGGCCCGCGAGCGTGCGGAGCGCATGCCGCCACGTGCCATCCGGGAGGACAGCTACGAGTACCTGCTGGTGTGGCAGAAACTCAATGTAATGTCTGCCAGGGATCCTGCACAGGCGAAGGGCTGGTACGAAATCATGCTCCGCGATGGGAAGTACAGCAGCGAAACCGCAGCACGCTACGGCTATGCCCTTGCCCTGTCGGAGGCGGGCGACTTCGACCGCGCGCGCATCGAGCTCGACAAGCTCCTCAATGCGCAACCTAACATTGTCGCCTTCCAGATTGCGCGGGCGCGGCTGGAGCAACGGGCCCGCAAGCTCGATGTGGCCTTGCACTGGTTCGATAAGGCCCGGCATTCAGACCCCGCGAGCCGCGCAGCCACCTATGGCTATGTGAGCCTGCTCAGTAATACGGGCAGTCCACGTGAAGCCCGACAGATTCTACGCGACTTTGGCGACCCTGACCGGCGTGACCCTCGTTTCTATAAGCTGCTTGCGGAAGCCGAGGAACGCATGGGTGACAAGGCCAGCTCAGCCTACGATCTCGCCGAGTATTACCGGAGCGTGGGGGAACTGGAGCTGGCTGCCCAGCAGCTCAAACTGGCACAGACCATTCCGGATATCTCGCACTACCAGCGCCTGCGTGTGGACGCTCGGCTGGTGGAAATCGAGAAAGATCTCGATCGCCTCGATGCCGACCGCGCCAAACGCAAGCAGCGCGAGGAGCAACGTCGACGCAACTGAAGCGCGTCAAATGTCTCTGAATGTCACAACCGCAAAAACGTGATCTACCGCACGTTCGAGGGTTGAGGAAAGACTAGGATAGGTCGCTAACGGACTCCACAGGGCCACGTCTTGCAAAGACGGCCCCGTGGCTCAGACACGGATACATTCAGGATGATGCACATGAAACGTCTACGCAAAGGTTTGGATTTCGTGGGTATGCTCGCGCTCTGCGGGTCTGCCGGCGTACTCGGGGAACTGCTGCTCGACCAGGCGCACTGGTGGAGCGTCGCAGTGAGGCCCCCAGCCGAGCTGTTCCTTATTTTTCAGACAGCCTTGTTGATTGCGGTGAGTGCATTCGTAGGCGCGCGCG
>JBIKOF010000261.1:0-3866 GCA_044358205.1 Gammaproteobacteria bacterium
CTCGATTTTCACCCCGTACTTTCCGTTGGAGTAATACTGGCGGCGCAGCTCCTGCACCACCTTGTCCATCTTGGATTCGTTATAAACCTCGCCCTTTGCGAAGCCCGCCTCACCGAGACCCTTTTCGAGTTCCTCGGTCTTGATGGCCTTGTTGCCGTCGAAGGTGATGTCGGCGATGGTTTCGCGTTCTACCACCCGTACGACCAGCACATCGCCTTCGCGATCGAGCTGCACGTCCTTGAAGAAGCCGGTACGAAACAGGGCGCGGACGGCGCTCTGCGCGCGAGCATCGTCCACCTTGTCGCCTACGGTGATAGGCAGATAGTTGAAGACGGTACCAGGGGAGATCCGGTTAAGACCTTCCACCTGAATGTCGTCCACGATGAATTCGTCAGCGGCGGCGTGCTGCAGAACGAACAGGAGCGCTAGGCAGGCCAACCAGCGAGGAGCTCTGGAGATCACCATGAATACGTGGGCATCCGTATGACTTCAGCGTTAGAACATGCGCATCAGGTCGTTATAAAGGGCAAGCCCCATCAGCCCGAGCAAGAGCAGGAGGCCCACCTGTTGTCCAAAGCCCTGCACCTTTTCGGGTACGGGCCTGCGCGCGAGGGATTCTATCAGGTAATAAACGAGGTGTCCGCCATCGAGCAAAGGCACCGGCAGAAGGTTGAGGATCGCAAGGCTGACACTGACGAGCCCAAGAAACTCGAGGAAACGGGCTCCCCCCCGGCGAGCGGAATGACCGGCGAACTGGGCGATGGTCAAGGGTCCGCTGAGATTTTCCACCGAGGCCCGACCGAGCAGCATCTGCTGCATGAACTTGAGGGTGGTCACGCTGACGTTCCAGGTGCGGAGCGCCGCCTGTCGCGCGGCTTCCAGCGGACCATAACGTTGCACGGCCAGCGGGATCGAGGGCGGCTCTGCGGGTTCGGCGACCTCGGCGCCGATACGCCCCATGCGCTGTCCCCCCTCGACCACGAGCGAGGGAGTCAATGAGAGTTCGAGCGACTGTCCGGCGCGCTCGACAATCACCTCGATCGGCTGGTCTGGGTGCCCGCGCACCAATTCGACCCAGGCAACCCAGTCCTTCACGGGTCGCCCCTGTGCCTGCACGATGAGGTCGCCCTCGCGAAAGCCAGCCTGTGCCCCGGCCTCGCCCGGCACCAGACGCCCGATACGCGCGGGCAGCAGGGGGCGTCGTGGCTCAAACCCGGCCTTGCGGAAGAAGTCGCCCCGGGAAAGGTCGTCGACAGATAAAGCGCTGAAGTCGAGAGTGACCGGACGCGTCCCCCCAGTGCCCGCCACTTCCAGCGCCAGCGGCTGACCATCCAGCACCGCCGACAGGGCCTTGTCGAGGACGTTGTCCCAGATCGCGGCCGGGACCCCGTTAACGGTGAGGATTTCATCGCCGTCCTGCAGGCCGGCCCGCGCGGCGGCCCCCCCGGGCGCCACATCATCGATGAAAGGCCTTGGCCCGGTAACGCCCACCATGTAGCTCAGCCAGTAGACGACGAGTGCCAGAACCAGATTCGCCAAGGGACCTGCGGCGACGATGGCGGCCCGCACCCCCACCCGTTGCCGGTTGAATGCGCGATGAACTTCCTCCGCAGCGACCTCCCCCTCACGCTCGTCCAGCATCTTCACGTAGCCGCCGAGCGGGATGGCGGCCACCCTGAACTCAGTCTGGTCCGGTCCGCGCTGCCAGCGCAGGAGTGGACGTCCAAAGCCAATGGAAAACCGCAGAATCTTGACCCCGGCCCGCTTGGCAACCCAGTAGTGCCCGAACTCGTGAAAGGTCACAAGGATTCCGAGCGCCACCAGAAAAGACACAAGGGTTTGGAGGAAATCCACGGGGTTTGGACTCAGCGTGACCGACGCCGGGCGGCGGTGTGGGCGACCGACCGGGCGCGACCGTCCTCCTCCAACACGGCTTCCAGGTCATCCGCCGAACGGGTGGGGATGGCCGCCATGGTCTCTTCGACCACGCTAGCGATGTGGGGGAAGCTGAGCCGCTCCGCCAGGAATTCGGCCACTGCAATTTCGTTGGCCGCGTTGAGGACCGTAGGGGAAGTGCCTCCCGCCGAAATGGCGTCCCGTGCAAGGCGCAGGCTCGGGAAGCGCACCGGGTCGGGTTCTTCGAATTCAAGGCGACGGGTCTCGAACAGATTGAGGCGGGTAACCCCAGAATCGATCCGGTCCGGCCAACCCAGCGCATAGGCGATGGGCGTTCTCATGTCCGGATTACCCAGCTGGGCAAGCACCGACCCGTCGATATATTCAACCATGGAATGGATGACGCTCTGGGGGTGAATCACCACCTCGACCCGGTCCTGACCGGTGCCGAATAGCCAGCAGGCTTCGATGATCTCGAGCCCCTTATTCATCATGGTTGCGGAATCCACGGAGATTTTTCGTCCCATCACCCACTTTGGATGTTTGCAGGCCTCATCCGGTGTGACCGCCATGAGGTCTCCGAGTGCCCGGGTCCGGAATGGACCGCCCGAGGCGGTGAGCAGGATCCGATTGACACCGGTTTCCGGGAGCCCTCGCCCAAAATCTCCGGGCATACACTGGAAGATGGCGTTGTGCTCGCTGTCGATGGGGAGGAGCTCGGCGCCGCTTGCCTTGACCGCGTCCATGAAGAGCTGGCCGGACATCACCAGCGATTCCTTGTTCGCGAGCATCAGGCGCTTGCCTGCACGTGCGGCGGCCAAGTTAGGCAACAGCCCCGCAGCACCCACAATGCCAGCCATCACATAATCTGTATCAGGATGTGCTGCCACCTCGGCCAGCGCGGCCTCTCCGTCCAGAACCTCGGTCGGTAAGGCCTCTGCGCGCAGGGCCGTGCGCAGCGCCCGTGCGGCAGCAGCATCCACCATCACCGCGAATGGGGGCTGCCACTGACGACATTGCGCGAGGAGGCCTTCGACATTGCGGTGCGCGGTGAGCGCGATGACTTTGAAGCGTCCGGGCTGACGGGCGATCACGTCTAGCGTATTGACCCCAATCGTGCCCGTGGCCCCCAGTATTGTCACCCCAATCATCGTGTCCCCACCGTCAGCAAATTAATAAGAGCATACACCGGCGCTGCCGCCAGCAGACTGTCGATCCGGTCGAGAACCCCACCGTGGCCAGGCAGCAGACGACCGCTGTCCTTGGCGCCACGACTGCGTTTGACCAGCGACTCGAAAAGGTCGCCCAGAATGGAAACCACCGCGATCAGGAGCCCACAAGTCAGAGCCCCCGGCAGTCCGGGCATCACGATTCCGGGTTGAATCAGGGATAGGGACACGACCAGCACCCCCACGCCACCCACAGCACCCAAAGCCCCGGCGCGGGTCTTGCCCGGACTGATGCGAGGCGCAAGCGCAACCCGGCCCCAGCGCCGGCCTGCAAAATATGCGGCGGTGTCTGCGGTCCACACCATCAGCAGCAGGGCGAGCAGGCGATCAGGATTGCCATGCATGAGGTGCATCAGCGCGAGATAGCCCGGGACCAGCAAGGCGACCCCGGTGAGTGGCGTGACCAGTCCGGCCTCAGCAACCGCAACCCTGCCGGTGGCCACGGCGAAAGTTCGCAGGATGGCCCAGCACCACCACCCGCACGCGAGCGAAAAAAAGAGAAGCGCCGCGCCTGCGGAGGCTCCATAGGCTCCATACCCCATTCCCAAGAGACAGAGCCCGAGGACACCACCCAAGAAGAACAGCCGGCGCGGCGCCGACCATCCGGCCAACGTACCCCACTCGAGGGCGGCGAGCCCAAGCACCCCGCCAAAGATGACGGCCGTAAGAGACAGTGATTCAGACCAGAGCATGCCCAGGAGCAAGGGCACCAGCACTGCAACGGTCGCGCTTCGGGCCAGC
>JBIKOF010000262.1:0-3855 GCA_044358205.1 Gammaproteobacteria bacterium
GCGGGCCGCAGCACTGGCTTCGAGGGCGTCAGCGGCTGCGCGTAAGTCGCGCGGCAGTTCGCGCATTCCGTCCCAATGGTGCAGGCGTCCATCTCCTGTCGCGGGGGGCGGAAGTGGGAGGGCGTGTTCTATGCCCCACAGGCCTGCTGCGAGAAACATCGATAGCCCGAGGTAGGGATTCACATCCGCTCCCGGGATCCGAAACTCGAGTCTTGCACTGGGTTCATCCGTGCACACCGCGCGCACGGCGGTGGTGTACCCCCCGTGACTCCAGGTCGCCGTGCGTGGCGCCCAATTGCCCGGGGACAGGCGACGATAGGCATTGACCGTATGCAGTGGCAGCGCCAGGCATTCCGGCAGCAGGTGCAGAACGCCGGCAATGAACGCGGCAGCGGTCGGGGAGGGTGACTCCGGTTGACCACAGAACAGGTTCTGGCCAGCGCTATCGCGCAAGGACAGATGGATATGGCCTGAAAGTCCCGGCGCAGCCGCGTCGGATTGCGCCATGAAACAGGCGGTCTGGCCTCGCCGTCGGAAAAACGCGCGGCTCGCCAGTTTAAAGAACACCGCATCGTCGGCTGCCCTCAACGGCGCGGTGGCCTGCAGGGTTGCTTCCATGCACCCCGCGCCGAGTTCCATCCCGAGTCCAAACACTTCGATACCGGCATCTGCCAGCATCGCCTGCAGGGCTGCGACCACATCAGCATTGATGGCGGCACTCTGTGCGTCCCAGCACCGGTTGTCCGGCGCCCAGGCCTCCAGCGCGGTGTAATTTTTTGCGCGCAGGGAGCGAGCGTCCTCATCAAAAACCAACCATTCAAACTCAAACGCGGCTTCGACCGAAAACCCTCTTGCCGCTGCGCGCGCAATTTGGGTTTTCAGCAGGGCCCGGGGGCTTGTGTGTCGATGCGGACCCTGGAAGTCCGCCACTATCCATGCGGCATGGGGTTCGAAGGGGTAACCGCGCAGACTGTCGGGATCGACGGCGATGGATTCGCTGCTGAAAGGCCCCGGTCCATGGACTGAATCGGTAACATCCCACTCGTGGAGTACATTGCAGAAGCTGCCAGCGGCGCCTAGGGCCTCGCGCAGCGATCGTAGTGGCAGGCGGCGCTCCCTGAGTCCTCCGTCCACATCGGGAATCGCTACGTGCAGCAATTCCACCCCTTGCGCCCGGAGGCGTCTCTCGAGATCGTCTATGGAAAATGGGTGGGATTCGGATGGCATCGTCGCTCCTCGAACTTGCCGCAGCACGCGGCGGATGAAATGAGCAGATGTCCTGCAGAAACCGTACCAGCGCTTCACCAGCGCGGGAATCGCCCTGAGCCACGGGGGCGCCGTGCCAAGTCCCCACCGCGCTCGCTTCATTTCTGCAGCGTCGATGCAGAAATGCACCTCCCGGCGTGACACTCCCGTGACACAGCACCTGAAGATTTCTGCTCTGCTTGTCACCCGAAACGGACAGAAGAGGAACGCGACGTGCTCCGCAACCTCGGCATGATAGGTGTCTCATGGCGGCAGTCTGGCAAGGGCTCCCTTGCCGACTTCACCCTCGACCCGGCGCTGGTCGATACCCTGCTGGGCGAATTTTCGGCGCGTCACCACTTGTCCGAATTGGTCTACATCGCCACCTGCAATCGAGTGGAGCTCATCTTCGTTCGTTCGCCGCAGAGCCCGGCAGCCGATTTGCGCGCGGAGGCCTACGCGTTACTGACCGGGCGTGAGCCAGACCCCGTGCAGGCCCTGCGCTGTCTGAAAGCCTGGGGGGGGGAGGGCGCGATGGAGCACCTCTTCCTGACCTTCGCCGGTCTCGACTCTGCCTGTGTCGGTGAGGTTGAGATTGCAGGGCAAGTCCGGACTGGCTTCGAGCTTGCGCGTCGGCTAGGACTATCCGGGCCGGTGCTGGAAACTTTGTTCGAGGAGGCGCAGCGCGTGGCGGCGCTGGTGCGCGGTGAGACACGTATCGGCGCAGGTCGGGTTTCGCTGGCTGAAATCGCGGTCGATCTGGTGTTGGAGCGGGTAGCCAACACCGGAGGGACGGTCGCCCTCGTCGGCGTTTCACCGATGACCGAGCGGGCGGCGGTCTCGCTTGCGTCTGCTGCGGTGCCCATGCTCGTGGTCAATCGCACGCTCGCGCGGGCTCAGGAACTGGCGTCGCGTCACGGCGGGTCAGCGATGACGTTGGAAGACTTCAGACAGAATCCCCCAGCGGTCGAAGCCTTGCTGAGTGCGACGGGAAGCCCCGACGCACTGCTCACGCGCCCAGCACTGGAGCGACTTGCCGCTCGGACCCCCTCCGGTAAGCCTCCGCTGCTGGTGGACATGGCGATCCCCGCAGACTTCGATCCGCAGCTCTGCCTTGAGCTCGATATCCCACGCGTCGGCATGGACGAGATTTCGCGGCGCGCAGAGCAGAATCGGGCCGCGCGTCTGATGGAGGCAGCGCAGGCACGTGAACTCATCGATGAGGCGCTGGTGAAGACGCTCGAGCGCTTTGCCGAACGTTATAGCGGCCGTCTTTTCGGAGCCCTTCAGCAGCGCTATCGCAAAACTGCCGAGGAAGGCGTGCAGCGCTTATTGCGCAAGGATCTTCCGCATCTGGACGAGCAGCAGCGCACCGCGGTGGAGACTTGGGCAGCTGCGCTGGCAAGACGCTTCGCCCACATTCCCTGTCTCGGCCTGCGCGGCCTGCTGCATGAGGGACCGGAAGGTTCTCTCGAAGCATTCCTCGGTGGTCTGGAGCCGGAGTTTGCGGATGAGTTGCGTGCAGCCCTGGAAGCCCCCGAACGGCTTGCCGATCGCTCGCGTGCGGCGTGAAACTGGTTCTAATTTTTCTTCGGTCCTCAAATCCATGCGTTTCACTTTCCGCGGAGACCCCTCGCGAGCCGTCCAGATAGGGTTTCTGCTCCTGCTGAGCCTGTCGTCTGCGCAGGTGGCGTGGTGGATCACGGAAAACATCCAATACTCTCATCGCGTGGAGCAGCGTCTGGGCGCCATGTACACCGAGGATGCCACGCGTGAACCCGAGGACCCGGCCGAGGCGCTTGCGGCGCTCGCTCACGAGCGCGCGAGCCGAATCAACCGCTACCTGTGGGAAGGTGGTTTCTTTCTGCTGGTACTGATCGGGGGCATGTCGGTTTTGACCAGCGCCATCCGTTTCGATGCAAACCTGCGGCAGCGACAACAGAATTTCATTGCCGCGGTTTCGCACGAGTTCAAGAGCCCGTTGGCCAGTATCCGCCTTGCCGCAGAGACGTTGGCGCTCCGCTCGCGTGAGCCCGACACGGAGCGTCTGGCACGAAGGATTCTGGCCGACGACGAGCGCTTGTTGCGCATGGTGGAAAATCTGCTCGATTCCGCCCGACTGGAACAGGGCCGCCACGTCATGCAGCCTGCGATCGTTGATCTAGAAGAGACTATCAACAGCGTCACAGAAGGACTGCGCGATCGCGCTGCGACCCACGATATTGCCATCGAGGTCAAGATTCCCCGGCCGCTTTCGCTGCGCGTCGACCCGACCGCGCTGGACGCCATGCTGCGCAACCTCGTGGACAATGCGCTGAAGTCCTGCGTGGCGGCTTCAGGACACCGGATTGTCGTCGATGTGCGTCATACCGCAGGGCAAGTCGAACTGGCGATCCGCGATGACGGGCTCGGCTTTGCCCCGGAAGAAGCCACCCGGATCTTCAAGAAGTTCTATCGCATCGGCGATGAACTCCGACGGAACACTCAGGGCACGGGCCTCGGGCTCTACATCGTGCAGCAACTCGCCCGGCTTGCCGGTGCCCGCATCACGGCTTCCAGCCCCGGGCCCCGGTTGGGTGCCACCTTTACTTTAATCTGGTCCGATAATTA
>JBIKOF010000263.1:0-3845 GCA_044358205.1 Gammaproteobacteria bacterium
CACCAACACGTTCTTCACCGTGGTGGCCGGTACCGTGCACATCGCTCTGCCGGACAACGAGGGCGGCAGCCGCCGCTTTACCCTGCGGCGCGGCGAGTTCTTTGGCGAAATGGGACTCATAGCTGGTCGGCGACGTACGGCAACGGTGACCGCGGGCGAGGAATGCGTGGTGATTGAAACCCCACGCCGCGCGATGCTGAAGCTGATGGGGTCCTCAGAGGGCGTGATGCGAATCGTCGACGCTGCGTTCATGCGTAACGCCTTGATGACCTACATGGAAACCTCGAGTGCCGGCGCTACTGCGCTGCTCGAAGATGGGGTGGAATTGCGCAGCTTCAAGGCGGGTCAGCGCATCTTCGCCGAGGGCGATGACGGGGATGGCCTGTATCTGGTCCGGCGCGGTTCGGTCACCATCACCAAACGTGTGAATGATGCAGACGTTTTCGTCGCCTATATCCCGGCGGGAGATTTCTTCGGCGAAACCGCTCTACTTGAATCAGGGCGCCGCACCGCAACTGCCACGGCGAATGTGATGTCCGAGATGCTGGTGCTGAAGCGCGAGGGCGTTCTGCGTCGTATGGCGGCCGGTACCCGATTTGCCGGTGCGCTGGAGGAGAGGGTGCTGGAGCGAACCCAGGACAATATTCTCGCGAAGGTGGGGGGGCTGACACCCGCGGCGCGAGTCGCGCCATTGATTCGGGAGGGGCTAGGCGAGGCGACCAATGTCCTCGTCATTGATGAGTCGCTGTGCGTCCAGTGCAACAACTGCGAGACCGCCTGCGCCGAAACCCATCAGGGCGTTTCTCGTCTGCATCGGGAGGCGGGCGCCACGCACGCCCAGCTTCACATTCCTGTGGCCTGCCGCCACTGTGAACATCCGCACTGCATGAAGGAATGCCCCCCCAACGCGCTGTCACGCGGCCCCGGGGGTGAGGTGTTCATCGCCGATACCTGCATCGGCTGCGGAAATTGCGAGCGCAACTGTCCCTATGGGGTCATCACCATGTCCCCCGAGAAGCCACCCCGAATGGGGGGCGGTTTGCTCTGGCTTCTGCTGGGCCTTGGCAAGGCGCCGGGAGATCGTGCCCCAGCCTACGATCCGGATGCCCGCAAGAAGGCGGTCAAATGCGATCTTTGCAAGGATTTGAAAGGTGGACCTGCCTGTGTCCGCGCTTGTCCGACCGGCGCTGCATTCCGGATCTCGCCCGAGGAATTGATTGCCAACATCTCGAACGAGCGGCGCCCGGATCTCTGAGTTCTCCGTGCTCCGCCCGGGCTGGTGGAGGCGCCGCGTCCACTGACACGAAGGGGGCACGCTGCGCGTGCCGCCCCGGTTGTCTTTCAACTTTTGGCTGGCGGGGCGCTTAAGGTCTGGGGAAGAACCGGCGCCCAGTTGAGGTTTTCCGTAATTTGCCAGCCATCGGCGCGCAGCTTCTCGCGAAGATCGGGACTTACTGTACCCGTGAGCCATACGCTGCGCTTGCCGTGTTTCACGTCGTCATGGTTGAGGAACTTCGCGAGTTTCGCGGTCATGACGAGGTAGTCGACGGGCGCGACGATTACCAGTCCGCCGTCGCCTGCCATGCCCATCAGCGTGCCGCGCAGGAAAATTGATTTGAGTGCGCCGTGTTCCCGATGGTGGCGCGCTAGCATCTCTACCGTATTGACCACGAACTCGGCCTGCTCCTCCGAGCCCACGGTGGACACCAGCTGGATGGCTGTCGTCCGGCCGTCCACGCCCGCCAGCTGTTCCAACGCCCGGACCAAGCGTGTCTGAGTGGTCAGGGTAAGCCATCGCTCCGCGAGGACAGCATCGACGTCTTCCTGACTTGCGCCCATGGCGAGCAGGGATTCCTGGTTCGCCACGCGAAGGTCGCCTGGCGGTGTTTCCCATACCCAGGTCGAAACCGTGCCCGCACTTCCCACCACGAAGCTCGCTGGCAATGCGGTCTTGATGGCGGTAATTCCGAGGTTGCCCACAAAGGCCGCGCGGGAAAGGACGTCTAGTCGATCACGCAACACGGCGTTCCTCGTGTACGGGTCCGCGCCGGCCTGCATGGCGATGGCCCGTCGTACACGGTCGTAACCGAACATGTCGGCGGCCACGAGGGCAGTCATGCCCGCAGCAGCAGCCGTGACGCTGACACCATTGCCATCTGCGGCTGCGGTTGGAGTGCCCGGAAGCTTCGTTCCCGGTCCCTCCACGGGCGCTGTGGCATCGTCTTGCGCCTTGAGATCACCGAGCTGCTGCAATCCTGTCTTTGCCGCACGGCTAGTGCGCACGAAAAAGCGTCCGACGCCCGATGGAATGCTGCCCAGCGTATCGACGGGTGAGGCGACAATGGCGCTCAGGTCCTTGGCGACATCTTTCGCCGCATCGGCAAAGCCCGCCTTGAAGGCATCCGACCCGGCCATTTCGTCGAGCTTGGCAAGGGCGGCAATCTCCCTGATGCGCTGATCGACCATGCCAGGTCCCCGGGCATGAAAAGGTCCAAAGTCCGAGAGCACGACGTAGTCGAGGAGAAAGCCATCCGAACCGACATCCTGGGCTATCTTGAAGTGCGCGCCCTGGAGTTTTTCGGCAGGCAACAGATCGGCTGCGCGCAGCGTCGGCAGCCCATTCTCTGCCGCAAAGGATTGACCGAACGGCATGAGTAACAGGACCAGGGAAAGGACACGTCGCTGCAAAGTCATCGGTGGGGAGCTCCTGTGGAGATATCGGGGTGGCGCTGAGGACTCGATAATACGCGATGCCCACCATTCCCGCCCCGCGCAAACAGGACGTCGGCACGGGGGGAGCGCGCTAGACTGTCGCAATGTGTGGTCGCTATACCCTTTACGGCCCCTGGGCCGCGCTATCGGCAGTTGCTGGAGCCGACTTCGAAGCGGTACTTCGCCCGTTGTCCGACTGGCGACGTTACAACCAGGCCCCTGGTCAACGCTTGCCCATTCTCACGCTGGGCGCAGACGGACCAAGCCTTGAGCACGCGACCTGGGGACTCATTCCGCCTTGGCTGCGGGTCCGGAAGACGGCGTTTTCAACATTCAATGCACGGGCCGAGTCGCTCTCAGACAAGCCCGCATTCCGCGAGGCCTGGCGCGCGGGACGGCGCTGTCTGGTGCCGGCGAGTGGATGGTTCGAGTGGCGCCAGGGCGTGCGTCGCGAGGCATGTTATCTGTCGCCGATGGAACCCGATCAGGTGCCCCTGATGTTTGCTGGCCTCTGGTCACGCACGCGACTGGAGGACGAGGTCTTCGACAGCTATACCATCATCACCACAGAGGCCCGCGGTGTGGTGCGGGAGGTACACGACAGGCAACCGCGCCTTATTCCCGCGGGTTCATGGATGGCATGGCTGCAGGATTCAAAGGCACAGGCCGACAGCTGGCTGGTGCCCGAGGAAAGCGCGTTGCGGTGGCACAGGGTGGGAGATGCCGTCGGTAATGTGCGCAATGAAGGACCTGCGCTTATCGCTCCTCATACCCCAAGCACGGCCGAACCTTTCATCGCGGACCTTTTTCCGAATGGATAAATCCAGCCGATATCCAGCGTCACTCGCACCATGAGGCTGGACGCAATGTCGTTATACTGACCGCCGTTTTTTCCTTCGGGTCGAAGAGGTATAGGCAGCATGAGCACTCCCCGTATTGCAGTCATTCCCGGTGATGGTATCGGCAAAGAAGTCGTCCCGGAGGGCTTGAGGGTGCTCGAGGCGGCCGCGTCCCGCTTCGGTATCAATCTGGAACTCCAGCACTTCGATTTCGGATCCTGCGACTACTACCTGCGCCATGGCAGCATGCTCCCCGCAGATTGGAAGTCCCAGCTCGAGAGCTTTGATGCAATT
>JBIKOF010000264.1:0-3828 GCA_044358205.1 Gammaproteobacteria bacterium
ACGCGCTCAGCCCTCCGATATGTTCGGCGACCGAATTGCCGAGCGGCTTGAAGGTCTCGAAGGCATAGGCAGGCAGACCGCCTGCACGATCGGGGAATGCCGCCGCGAGTTCGGCCAGACAGAAACACATGAACACGCCGATCGACGTGAGCACGATGAACAGCGTTATCGCGACGCCGCCTAACGCAACCAGCGCGTAGCCCGCCAGACCAACCACCAAGATGGTGCCGGCCAACCCAATAACGAAGGCGCCCCACCAGTTCGTGCTTTTCTCTAGCGTGACGGTAAATCGTTCAGCGGAGAGATCCGTCGCCATGGCAACACCTCGGGCTTAAGGGCAACGGCTCGCCGGCCCGCTTGCAGTGGTTGGTTGGAAGAAGGTTTTGGTATCGCCGCTCCACGCCAGCGGTGTGACCGTCAGCGCTTAATGGCCGTGCGGCCTTTGCCAGCCGCTGCGCGCTTCAAGCGCCTCCGCCGCGCGTGCAAAGGGATCATCCATTCGGTCTCCCAGGTCCGAGGCATCCACCCGCACCTCGACCGGCGCTGCGGGCGCGGGCCATGTGGAGGGTCGTTCGGTGTGATGCGCTATCAGCCGCCAGTGTACGCTCGAACCTGCAGGGGAGCGCGCGTGCCTGATGAGTTGGCGCGGGAGCGCGAGTGTGTCGGACCAGTGCACTTCCAACCCCGGCGATCGCCAGCGCCAGCCGTCCGTCCCATCCGACTCGCGCGCGGCGCTTGGGGCCTCGCGCGGATCCCACAGGCCCGCCACCGCGAGCCAATCCGGGTGCACACCCCGGGCCTCGAGTTCGCCCGGCGTATAAAACACACTGGCCGCCTCGGCCGGGAAGACGCGCTCCAGACTGATCTGCCCCGCCGAGTTACGCCGCCAGATATCTTCATGCGCGGGCGCGAGGACGTGCACGGCATCTGTTGACCGATAGAGATACCAGTGCTCGCGCGTGCCCGAGGGGAGCGCGCGGACCTCGAACTGCGCTACGAGAGAAACGACTTTTTCGACCTCGGGTGTAGCCTTCAATGACGCACTGGCCAGCATGAAAACCACGAGCCATGCCCGGTCCAACAACCTGCGGCACGGCCACCTGCGCCTGACATCAAAACCCGAAGGCATGGTGCATCAGATGAAAGATCCAGTGCTGTTCCAGATTGCCGCGGAAGCGGTGGGCGCGCGGGCCGCGCGCATAAACCGCGACATCCTCACCGCCATGGGTTTCTTGGACGAGTGGAACGGCCGCGTGCTGCAAAAAGCCCAACCCTTGGGTGTCTTCCTGGGTGAGATCCGCGCGGCTTCCCGATCGCGCACCAGGCCCGTTGGCATAGCCCAGCGTGGTGTATGGCAGGCCATCAGCCGCGCGCGCGAGGCTTGTTGACTCACCATCAATATCGGGGACTTCTCGCACCAGTCCGAGGATGGAGTTTCCCCGGTGCGGATAGCCCGCCAGGGTGAAGGTGTGACTGTGATCCGCTGTAACGATGATAAGGGTTTCAGATTCACGGGTCAGTTCAACCGCCTTGGCGACTGCCCGGGAAAGCTCGACCGTATCGAGCAGGGCGCGCTGCGCGTTACCTGCGTGATGCGCGTGATCGATGCGTCCCGCTTCGATTTGTAAAAAATAGCCTTCGGGTCTTGCGGCCAAAAGCCGGATTGCCTTGTCGGTCATCTCAGTCAGCGACGGCTCACCGGCCGGATCGGTCCCGCGATCCGCTTCGTACTGCATGTGTGAGGGTTCGAAGAGTCCAAGGAGCCAGACGTCGCTGCCCGGCTCGATGGCTTCGAACTGGCTGCGGTTCCATACATAGTGCGCACCCGCACCGCGCGTCGCCAGCCATTCGCGGGTGAGGTCGCGGCCATCAGCGCGCAGGCCGGGTTGCTCCGGGTGCTCGGGTTCCGTGCCTTTCTGTCCGGTCGCGGCTCGCGGCAGAAAATTGGCACGCCCGCCGCCCAGGGCCACGCGCAGGCTGCGGCGAACCTCCGGCGAAACTTCGATGAGCTGGCGGGCGATGTCCTTCACTTCGCAACCCTTTGGCAAATGGACATCGGCCTCCCAATCCCGCATCGAGGTATGCGCGTAATTATTGGCAGGCGTGGCGTGCGTCAGGCGCGCCGTGGTTACGATGCCCGTGGCTTTGCCTTTGCGTGCTGCGATCTCGAGCAGGCTCGGGACTTCTGTCGCCGCCAAGCGGGCCGCGCTGCACTCGCCACGCGCGGTTTCGTGGGTCACGGCGATCATGCCCTCACGGGTTTTGACGCCCGTGACCATGGCCGCCATGGTGGGTGCGGAATCCGAGGTCTGCTGGTCCCACGAGTAGGTACGGGACAGGGCAAGGTGAGGAAAGGATTCGAAGCTCAGCAGATTTTCCTCGCCACTGGCGCCGCGTAGCTGGCCTTCCAGAATGCGTGCTGCGGTGAGCGTGGAAATTCCCATCCCATCGCCCACGAAGAGAATGATGTTGCGGGCAGGTGTTTTGATTGGGGCGTGCGCATCCCCTTCCGCCATGAACGCGCTGGCACTCGCGCGCCAGTCTGCGACTGATTCTGGCCCCCGGACCACGGGCGAGTCTGCGTGTGCAGGCAAGAGGCACGAAAGTGCGAGCAGGAAAGCGGTTGAGCGAACGAAGACTGGCATACAAAAAAATCCTGCAAAAATCTGCGCGGTAACGGCTTGGACAGAAGTCTATCGCCTTTCCTTTTTGAGGGGGGTAGCGCACATTGCCTTGCGCCCAAAGCCCCGACGAGGATCTCCATGACCCCAAGCACCCTGCCACGAAGAGAATTTCTGCGCCTGATGAGTTTGGGTGCGCTTGCTCTGGGCAATGGGGTTGCTTCGGCGGCAACCGCCGGGCTCGCACGCGATCCCGCGGAGCTCAACATCCTGTGCTGGGAGGGCTACGACTCCGACATCGTGCTCGATCCTTTCCGGGCGAAAACGGGCGCGCGCATCGACACCCGCAGTTTTACTAACGACCCGACCATGGTGCATCGACTCACTCTGGGCGGCACGCGGCGCTGGGATCTCATCAACGTGGACAATCCCTGGGCGCGCAAGGTGATGTGGCCAGCGGGCCTCATCAAGCCGCTCGACAAAACCCTCTTCGAGCCATATTTCGATGCGATGCTGCCGAGGTTCAAAGCGCCTTATCTCTGGGCGACCGACGCGTCCGGTCACGAACTGCTCGGGATGAGCCAGCGTTTCGGCCCTTTTTCCTTCGTCGCCAACACCCGCCGCGTCAGTCGCGCCGCCGCCGAAGATCAGGGATGGGATCTCTGGAACGACAGCAAGCCCGCCAAATATGGAGTTCAGGAGTCGGACGACTGGAACGTGATTCACCTGTGCTGTATCGCTGGCCTCGACCCGTTTCACGCTTTATCGGAGGAAGACTTCGCACGCTTTGAGGCCACCGCCAACCGGATTTTGAAGGATGCGCTGGTTATCGGTGACATGGCGCGCGTCAATCAGGCTTTGCTGAAGGGAGAGATCGATTTCTATCTGACGGGGGGAACGTATTCGGTGTCCACCCTGCGCGCAGGCGGCGCGTCCCATCTGCGCGGAATCACGCCGCGCCGGCCAGTGCTAAAAGACGGCAAGGCGGGGATCTCCTGGGTTGAAATCACTTCCGTGGTCAATAACCCGCAGGTATCCCCGCTGGCCGAACAGTTCCTTATCTATGTGCAAGACCCGGAGATAGCGCACCGTGTCGCGTTTGCCGAGGGCACTTTCAATCCCGTCGCCCAGATGGGGAATCCCGCCTGCCTCGCGCAATTCACCAGAACCGAGCTCGATGCTCTGCAATGGGAGGATCTGGAGGACG
>JBIKOF010000006.1:0-13046 GCA_044358205.1 Gammaproteobacteria bacterium
CATCGGGAACAACTGATAGGTGAGGCTGGGTACGCTGAAGAGGATAAAGATCATGATCTTGCCGATGCCGTAATTGCCGCGGCCGAGGTCTTCCAGCTGATCGATGAAGGCAAAGAACGTGAAGATGGAAACCAGCACCAGCAAGACGGTGGCTGTGGCAGCCACGATATTCCACCCGATGTAGCGGTCGAGAATCTTCACTGAGGAGAGCCTGCTTTACGCTTCGCCGAGGGAGCGCATACACTCGGAAGTGCCCTCGCGGACGATAGCCGGCGAGGTTTTCTAACGCTCGTTTTACGCTGGGAAAGGGTCAAGATGGAGATTTCGGTCAAGCTTGGAACTGCTCGTACCCTCAAAACGGCGTGCGTAGTCGTGGCCGTATTCAGCGGCAAGCGACTCAGCGCGACAGCCCAGTCGATCGATAAGGCCAGTCGAGGCCTGTTATCCCGCGTCGTCAAGCGAGGCGATATTAACGGCAACGAGGGCGAAGCGCTAATGCTGCCGGACGTGCCGGGCGTCACTGCCGAACGTGTGCTGCTCATCGGCGCTGGACGTCAGGAAGGCATCGGCCCACGCGATTTTCTCAAGGTCCTTGCCGCTGCGGGTCGCGCCCTGACCGATGCAGGCATCCGCAGCGCTGCGAGCGCGCTCGCCGAAGTTCGGGTTCGGGAGCGGGATCTCGCCTGGAAGGCGCGGCAAACCGTGATCGCCCTGGAAGGCACGAGCTATCGCTTCGATCAGCTGAAGACCAAACCCAGCCGCAAACCGAGTCTCGGGCGTCTGGACATCCTGTGCGAACGCAGCGAGGCCGCCGCCGCCGAGGCTGGGATCAGGCTGGGCAAGGGCATCGCCGGTGGCATTCGGCTCACGCGCGACCTGGCCAACCTGCCCGGGAACCATTGCACACCCGCTCATCTAGCGGACACCGCGCGCGGCGTCGCCCGCGAGTTCCCGGTCCTGAAACTCACGGTGCTGCAGGAGGCGGAAATGCGCAAACTCGGCATGGGCGCCCTGCTGGCCGTGGCCCAGGGCAGCCGCCAGCCACCGCGCCTGATCGCGCTTGAGTACAAAGGTGGGCCGCGCGGGGAAAAGCCCGTCGTGCTCGTGGGCAAGGGCGTCACCTTCGATGCGGGCGGAATCTCGATCAAGCCGGCGGCGGCGATGGACGAGATGAAGTTCGACATGGCCGGGGCGGCCAGCGTTCTCGGTGTCATGCAGGCCGTGGCAGAGCTCGCCCTGCCCATCAACGTTGTCGGCGTGATTCCGGCCACTGAAAACCTGCCCGATGGCGCGGCGGTCAAACCCGGAGATGTGGTCACCAGCATGTCCGGACAGACCATCGAGATTCTGAATACCGATGCCGAAGGCAGGCTCATCCTGTGCGACGCGCTAACCTGGAGCGCGCGCTTCGAACCCGCGGTCGTCATCGACATTGCCACGCTCACCGGCGCCTGCGTGGTGGCCTTGGGCAGCCATGCCTCCGGTCTGATGTCCAACCACGACCCACTGGCCGAGGCACTATTGACCGCAGGGGACGATGCGGGCGATCGCGCCTGGCGTCTGCCCCTGTGGGATGACTACCAGAAGCAACTGGACAGCCCATTCGCCGACATGGCGAACGTTGGCGGACGCGAAGCAGGTGCCGTAACTGCAGCATGCTTTCTTGCCCGGTTTACACGTGAATACCACTGGGCGCACCTGGACATTGCCGGCACGGCCTGGACAGGTGGCAAGGCCAAGGGCTCCAGTGGGCGACCCGTGCCCTTGCTGATGGAGTTTCTCCTCAAGCGTTGCCACACGGCGTGACCACCGTCGATTTTCACGTCTGGCCGGAGGAAGCCCGCCGTCAACACGATGTGCGGGTGTGTGAACTTGTCGAGCGCGCGTGGCAGGCGGGCCGTGAGGTCTATATCCACTGTCTGGACGACGACATGGCGCAGAGCCTGGATGAGCTACTCTGGACCTTCCACGATACGAGCTTCGTCCCGCACGCTCTCGCCAGCGCGCCAGAGTCGGCGCAAGTGAAAGTGGTGCTTGGTACCAGCGCTGCCGCGCCTGCAGGGATGGACACCCTGATCAATCTGCATGTCGAGGTTCCGGGATTCTTCAGTCAGTTCGAACAGGTGCTGGAAACTACGGGCCACGACCCGCATACCCGGCAACTCGCACGCGAGCGCTATCGCTTCTACAAGGATCGCGGTTACCCGCTGAACACCCGTCAGGGCTGAATCCATCCCGTCCTGATCAGCCCTCTTCCAGTTAACCCCGCAGTCACGGAAAGCCCCGATGAGCGCACAAGATCCCAGCGCAGAAGAACCCGGTATCGCCCGCACCTACGATCCGCATAGCCTCGAGCAGGCCATGTATCGCGCATGGGAAGACGCGGGATATTTCGCCGCCAAACCCGGCGAAACTCCCTACTGCATCATGCTGCCGCCCCCGAACGTGACGGGCAGCCTGCATATGGGTCACGCCTTTCAGGACACCCTGATGGACGCACTCATCCGCTATCACCGCATGCGCGGCGACAGCACGCTGTGGCAGTGCGGCACCGACCACGCCGGGATCGCAACCCAGATGGTGGTCGAGCGGCAGCTCGGACTGAAAGGTCTGTCCCGCCACGACCTCGGTCGGGAACGGTTTCTGGATGCCGTCTGGACATGGAAAGCGGAATCGGGCGGCACGATCTCCCAGCAGCTGAGACGCATGGGTGCATCGATGGACTGGTCGCGAGAGCGCTTTACCATGGATGAGGGCTTGTCGCGCGCGGTGACCGAGGTGTTCGTGCGCCTGCACGAGGAAGGACTCATCTACCGCGGCAAGCGTCTGGTCAACTGGGACCCGGTGCTGAACACAGCCATCTCGGATCTGGAAGTTGTGGCGCAGGAGGAACAGGGCAGCCTGTGGCACATCCGCTATCCGCTGGAAAACGGCGATGGGTACGTGGTTGTAGCAACCACGCGCCCCGAAACTCTGCTAGGGGACGCAGCGGTTGCCGTACACCCGGAAGATCCTCGCTACCAGTCACTTATCGGACGACGAGTCGAGTTGCCGCTGACGGGTCGCAGCATCCCGGTCATCGCAGACACTTACGTGGACCCGGAATTTGGTTCGGGGTGCGTGAAAATTACCCCCGCCCATGACTTCAACGACTATGCCGTGGGGGAGCGCCACGATCTGCCGCAGATCAATATTTTCACTGCGCAAGCGACGCTCAACGAAAACGCACCGGAAGCCTATCGCGGCCTCGATCGCTTCGAAGCCAGACGCCGCGTGGTGGCGGACCTCGAGGCGATCGACCTTATCGAGCGCATCGATCCGCACAAACTGATGGTACCCCGCGGCGATCGCTCACAGGCGGTCATCGAGCCCTTTCTCACGGATCAGTGGTTTGTGCGCATCGCCCCGCTGGCCGAGCCAGCCATTGCGTGTGTCGAGGACGGCCGTATCCGCTTCGTGCCCGAAAACTGGACGCGTACCTACTTCGAATGGATGCGCAACATCGAAGACTGGTGCATCTCACGCCAGCTCTGGTGGGGACATCGGATCCCGGCCTGGTACGACCCGGAGGGCGGGATACACGTCGGCCGCGATGAAGCGGAGGCGCGCGCGAAATCGGGTCTGGCTGATGGGGTACCCCTCACTCAGGATCCGGATGTGCTGGACACATGGTTCTCCTCTGCACTGTGGCCGTTCTCCACCTTGGGCTGGCCTGAAAAAACGCCGGAACTCGCCAAGTTCTACCCGACCAGCGTCCTCGTCACTGGCTTCGATATCATTTTCTTCTGGGTCGCCCGGATGATCATGATGGGGCTCAAGTTCATGGGAGACGTACCGTTCCGGGAGGTTTACATCCACGGTCTCGTGCGTGACGCCGAGGGCAACAAGATGTCGAAGTCGAAGGGCAACATCCTCGACCCCATCGACCTCATCGACGGCGTCGATCTTGAAACCCTGGTCCGCAAACGAACGACCGGCCTCATGCGCCCAGAGGACGCACCGCGCATCGAAGCCGCCACACGCCGTCAGTTCGCGGACGGGATTCCAGGCTATGGCACCGACGCCCTGCGTTTTACTTTTGCTTCCATGGCGACCCAGGGTCGGGATGTGCGCTTCGATCTGGGGCGCATCGATGGCTATCGCAACTTCTGCAATAAAATCTGGAACGCCTCACGCTATGTCTTGCTAAGCCTGCGTGACGAAGCCGTGCTGAATTCACCCGCGCCGAGCGATCTCGGCCTGGCAGAACGGTGGATCACCCACCGCCTGGGCGAGACGCTCGCGGCAGTCACCACCGGATTCGAAGGCTATCGTTTCGATCTTGCCGCCCAGGCGCTGTACGAATTCATCTGGGATGAGTACTGCGACTGGTACATCGAACTCGCCAAGGTCACGCTCAACACAGAAGGCGTTCCCGAAGCCGCGAAGGCCGCCACGCGTTATACGCTGGTGGCCACGCTCGAAGCGGTCTTGCGCATGCTGCATCCGTTGATGCCTTACCTCACCGAGGAAATCTGGAAACGGGTCGCCCCCCGGCTTGGTAAGACGGCGGAAACCCTCATGCTCGAATCTTTCCCGAGCGCGGAGACTCTCCCTGCCGACGCCGCTGCCGCGGACGCGGTGGCCTGGTTGAAGACCTTCATTTTGGGCGTTCGCCGCATCCGTGCCGAGAACAACCTGGAACCCGCGAAGCGGATCCCGGTGCGGGTAAGCGGCGGCAATGCACTTGAAAGAACTTGGTTGACGACTCTGCAGGCCGCGATCCGGCAGCTTGCTCGCATAGAGCGCATCGATGATGCACCGGCGGGTGGTGATGCGGATGCCACGACGGCGCTGGCCGGCGAGATGACCATCCTCGTGCCGCTGCTCGATCTCATCGACCCGGCCGTGGAACGCGAGCGGCTTACGCGAGAAATCGCGCGTCTCGCTCAAGACTTGCAAAGAATCGAAGGCAAGCTGTCCAACGAGTCCTTCGTCGCACGCGCGCCGGCGGAGGTGGTGGAGAAGGAACGGCGAAGGGCGAGCGATAACCGGGACCAAATGCTTCGGCTGGAAGCCCAGCTTGCGAGGCTGGCGGGCTGACAGCCCGAGGCAAGGCGCCGCGCTCAGGTGGCGGCGCTGAGCACCAGCCTCACGACGGTATAGACGGCGATGATGAAGAGTGCGGTGCCGATCAGGCCCGCGATGATGAAGGTCCGCGCGGAGCCTTGGCTGAAGTCGCGCTCCCGATTCCGTCCACTCTGAACACCGAAGCTTGCCGCCAGCACGCTCTGCGCCACTTGTAGTATGCTCAGTCGCCCCTTGGGGCGGTCTTCGTCTTTCATTCACCACCTCTTCACTGGCCCGGGATGGATCCCCGAGCGACAGGGAAGCCATCATAACCCGGCGTGACAGGCCCATGCTCGACCAGCTCAGAGAGGACATCCGCAGCATCTACGCCCGCGACCCAGCAGCGCGTAATACGCTTGAACTGCTGCTTGTGTACCCTGGCGTTCATGCACTCATCGTGCACCGCGCGAGTCACTGGCTGTGGACCTCAGGGTTCAAGCTCGCCGCGCGCGCATTGTCGCATCTGGGTCGCATGCTGACGGGCATCGAAATTCATCCTGGCGCCACGATTGGCCGACGATTTTTCATCGATCACGGCATGGGGGTCGTCATCGGCGAGACCGCGGAAATCGGCGACGACGTCACCCTCTACCATGGCGTCACGCTCGGCGGGACCAGTTGGGCCAAGGGGAAGCGCCACCCCACGGTGGGAGACGGCGTCGTGATCGGCGCGGGCGCAAAGGTTCTGGGTCCCCTGGTGGTGGGGGCGAACGCGCGTGTCGGCTCCAACGCCGTGGTGGTGAAAGACGTTCCGGCAGGCGCAACCGTCGTAGGAATTCCGGCCCGGGTGGCGGGCGCCAGCGACCCGCAGGAAGAGACCCGTCGTGAGACGGCGCGACGCATCGGCTTCGACGCCTATGGTCAGCCGACCGGGCTGAATGATCCCATGGCGCAAGCGCTGGATGCCCTGCTCGACCATGCCCGCGGGCTGGAGCGGCAGATGGAAGCGATGGCCGAAGCCTTGGCTGGCCAAGGGATTGCGGTGGACCTACCCGCGGTGCCGCCCTGCGCCAACGCCAAAGATGAGGAAAAGTCAGAGCCTGCCCCCTGACGCCCGGCCGGCGACCCGGCGAGGGCAAAATATTTCTTGACGATTTTGCTAGGGATATGGAAGATCCCGAGCGTTTTCGTAGGAATATCAGGGAGTGCAAAATGCGTCTGACGACCAAGGGCAGATATGCCGTGACCGCGATGGTGGACCTGGCTTCGAACACCGCCCGCGGGAGGGTATCACTGGCGGAAATCGCTGCGCGTCAGGGAATATCCCAGTCGTATCTGGAACAGCTTTTTGCCGCCCTGCGCCGCCGCGGTCTGGTGGATGGCACCCGAGGTCCGGGTGGCGGTTACCAGCTCGGTCGGCCCGGGAGCGAAATCTCCGTGGCAGATGTCATCGATGCGGTGGATGAAACCGTCGATGCCACACGCTGTGGCGGAAAGCGGAATTGTCGCGGAGAACAGGGTTGCCTGACGCATAATCTGTGGGAAGAGCTCAGCCGCCAAATCCGACAATATCTGACCGAGGTGTCACTCGACGCTGTGGTGCGCGACGCGCGCAGCGAAGGGGACGCCAAGATCATGCGCCAGTGGCCCGGCAGCCAAAACTCGCTCAAGACGGGCACGGCGGCCTGAGACCGTCGCCCCCGACCAAGGAGTAGTCCGAATGTCCATTTCCCTCACCGAGCGCGCCGCGCGCCACGTCGAGCGTTTCCTTGCCAACCATGCCGGCAACGGACTGCGTGTGGGCGTAAAACCGACGGGCTGCTCTGGCTTCATGTACGTCGTGCAGCCCGCCCAGGAGATCAACGATCACGATCAGGTGTTCACCTCTCAGGGGATCCAGATAGTCGTTGATGACGAAAGCCTCAAATACCTCGATGGCACCGAAGTCGATTTCGCCCGAGAGGGGCTCAACGAAGGATTCCGCTTTGCGAATCCCAACGTGAAAGCCACCTGCGGATGCGGCGAAAGCTTCAGCCTGTAGACGCGCCCGGAGTTCCCATGGCCAGTACCTCTTCCGACGTCACCGAGCTGCTCAATCGCAGATATGACGCCGGCTTCTATACCGATATCGAACAGGACCGGGCGCCCCCGGGCCTGAACGAAGACATCATCCGTCTTATCTCGCACAAAAAGGACGAACCGGCATGGATGCTGGAATGGCGACTGCGCGCGTGGGAGCGGTGGCAGAAGATGCCCGAACCGCGCTGGGCGCACGTGCACTATCCACCAATCGACTATCAGGCACTGTGCTACTACGCAGCGCCCAAATCCGGCAAGGATGGCCCGAAAAGTCTGGAGGACGTGGATCCCAAATTGCTCGAAACCTACAAAAAGCTGGGGATCCCGCTGGAAGAGCAGATGATGCTCGCCGGCGTCGCGGTGGATGCTGTCTTCGACAGTGTCTCGGTGCACACCACCTTCAAGGAAAAGCTGGCCGCGGCAGGCGTGATCTTCTGTTCATTCTCCGAAGCCGTCCGCGAACACCCCGAGCTGGTGAAGCGCTATCTCGGCTCTGTCGTGCCTCAGGGTGACAATTACTTTGCTGCGCTCAATTCAGCGGTCTTCTCTGATGGCTCGTTCGTCTACATTCCCAAAAACACGCGATGCCCGATGGAGTTGTCGACTTACTTCCGCATCAACGCCATGAATACCGGGCAATTCGAGCGTACTCTCATCGTGGCCGATGCCGGTAGTTACGTCAGTTACCTCGAGGGCTGCACGGCGCCGCAGCGGGACGAAAACCAGCTACATGCGGCGGTCGTCGAGTTGGTGGCACTGGACGACGCCGAGATCAAATATTCGACGGTCCAGAACTGGTACCCGGGGGACGAGGAAGGTCGGGGCGGGATTTACAACTTCGTGACCAAACGCGGCGATTGCCGCGGGCGAAATTCAAAGATCTCCTGGACTCAGGTCGAAACCGGGTCGGCCATCACCTGGAAATATCCGAGCTGTGTACTGAAGGGCGAAAATTCCGTCGGTGAGTTCTACTCAGTGGCGGTCACGCATCATCGGCAACAAGCCGATACCGGTACCAAGATGATCCATCTGGGGCGCAATACCCGGAGCACCATCGTCTCGAAAGGCATTTCGGCCGGCCGCGGCCAGAACGCCTACCGCGGCTTGGTGCGCATTGCAAAAAGCGCAGAAGGCGCGCGCAACCATACACAGTGCGATTCCCTGCTACTCGGAGAGCAGTGTGGCGCGCATACCTTCCCGTACATCGAGGTGCGGAACTCGAGCGCCAAGGTGGAGCACGAGGCATCCACCTCCAAGATCAGTGAGGACCAGCTGTTCTATCTGCGCAGCCGAGGTATCAGCGGGGAAGATGCCGTCAATCTCATCGTCAATGGATTCTGCAAGGAAGTCTTCAAGGAGTTGCCGATGGAGTTTGCCGTCGAGGCACAGAAACTTCTGAACGTCACCTTGGAAGGCGCGGTAGGCTGAACCCGGAGAACACCATGCTCATCATCGAAAATCTGCACGCCGAGATCGACGGCAAACCCATCCTGAAGGGCTTGGACCTCGTGGTGCGCCCGGGAGAAGTCCACGCGATCATGGGACCCAATGGCTCGGGCAAGAGCACCCTGTCGTATCTCATCGCGGGGCGCCCCGGTTACACCGTCACGGCCGGATCGATTACCTACAATGGCAAGGACCTCCTGGGGATGGCGCCAGAGGAGCGCGCCGGCGAGGGCGTTTTCCTGGCCTTCCAATATCCGGTCGAAATTCCCGGTGTGAATAACGTGTACATGCTGCGCGCAGCGGTAAACGGGATTCGCCGCTACCGCGGGCAGGACGAAATTGGCGCGGTGGATTTTCTCAATATGGTCAAGGCCCGCACTCGCGAAATTGGGCTGAAGGAGAGCCTGCTCAACCGCCCGGTGAATCAGGGCTTCTCAGGCGGGGAGAAAAAGCGCAACGAGGTTTTCCAGATGAGCGTGCTGGAGCCGAGCCTCGCCGTGCTCGACGAAACCGATTCTGGACTCGATATCGATGCCCTCCGTATCGTGGCGGAAGGCGTCAATCGCCTGCGTGGTCCCGAGCGAGCCTTTGTGGTGGTCACTCACTATCAGCGCCTGCTCGATCACATCGTGCCCGATTTTGTCCACGTGCTCGCCGATGGCCGCATCGTGAAGTCTGGCACCCGAGAACTGGCGTTGGAGCTGGAAGCGCGTGGGTATGACTGGCTGCTGGAGGATGCGGCCTGATGGGACTCATAGAAACAATCGCCCGGGCCCTGCCAGCGCCGGCAAGTGATGCCCCGGGCGCGGCTGCCCGTGCGGAGGCACTGGCCACTGCGCTCGCGCAGGGCACGCCCGGTTTGCGCGACGAGGACTGGCGCTACACCGATCTCGCAGCGACCTCCGGTCATGCGTATAAGCCTGCACCGGTTGCCGCATTATCCGGCGACCTCCCCTTGGCCGAACTTTCAGGCCCGCGGTTCGTGTTCATGAATGGGCGTCACACTCCGCAGGATCTGGCTGCCCCGCGCTTGCCGGAAGGCATCAGGGTCCGTCTGCTTGCCGACCATGGGCTGCGCGAACCGGACTGGGCCGCCGAGTGCCTCGCGCGTCAGTCGAAGCCGGGTACGCGCGCCTTCGTAGCCCTCAACGCCGCGGCTGCGCCGGATGGACTCGTGATCGATATCGCGCCCGGCACACGGCTGGCGGAGCCACTGGTCGTCATCTTCATGACATCCTCCGGCGACGCGCCCGTGCTGGTATCCCCGCACCTGCAAATCAACGCTGGTGCCCATAGCGAGGTGTCGGTGGTCGAGGTGCATGTGAGCGGCGGTCAGGCAGCCAGCCTGTCCAATGCCTACAGCCGGCTGGTTACGGAAGAGGGCGCGAGGCTGCGGCATTACCGGGTGGTAGCCGACGGCGCGAACGGTAGCCACATCGGAACCGTGGAGCTGGAACTCGGCAGGGACAGCGAGATGGAAAATTTTTCACTCGCGCTGTCAGGACGCCTTGTCCGTGTCGATGTCGAGGCGCGGATGGGGGCTCCGGGCGGGACTCTCCGTCTGAATGGCGTGTTCCTCGCGGGCGACGCACAGCATATCGATCACCACACCCGGGTGGTGCATGCAGCCAGTCATACCACCAGCGAAGAAGTCTACAAGGGCATTGCAGACGGCACCGGTCGTGGGGTTTTCAACGGCAAGATTGTCGTGCCTGCGGGGGTGGCCAAAGTGGTCGCCAACCAGTCCAGCCACAACCTCCTGCTGTCCTCCGAAGCCGAGATCGACACCAAGCCGGAGCTCGAGATCAATGCCGACGATCTGCGTTGTGCGCACGGGGCGACCGTGGGGCAGCTGGACGACGACAGCCTCTTCTATCTCCAGTCCCGTGGCGTCCCAGCCGAGGATGCGCGGGCGCTCCTCACCTTCGGCTTCGTTCAGAGCCTGGTGGAAACGATCCCCTTGGCAGCGCTCCAGCGCCTGGTCGCCGCGCGCTTCGCCACGGGGAATCCGCGTCTGGCTCGTCTGCTCACCGGAGATTTCTCATGAACGGCAGCGCTGAACTGGCCGAGAGCCGGACGATGCCTTCCTTCGAGGTCAATAGGGTCCGCGAGGACTTCCCGATTCTCGCCACCCGCGTGAACGGTCGGCCGCTGGTGTACCTCGATAATGCGGCCACGACCCAGAAGCCGCATCAGGTGCTCACGGCACTCGAAACTTTCTACACCACTGACAACGCGAATATCCATCGCGGCGTGCACACCCTCAGCCAGCGTGCGACCGCGGCCTTCGAAGGCGCTCGGGAGAAGGTCGCGCGTTTCCTGAATGCCGCGGATCCCGCACAGATTGTGTTCACACGTGGCACGACCGAGGCCATCAATCTGGTGGCCCAGAGCTGGGGTCGCAGCAACCTGCGCGCCGGAGATGAAATCCTCATTGGGGAAGCCGAGCACCACGCGAACATCGTGCCCTGGCAGATGCTAGCCGCCCAAACGGGCGCCGTGTTGCGGGTGGCAAACGTGAACGATCACGGAGAACTCACGCTGGAATCGGTGCGCAGCGCCATGTCTACCCGCACCCGCCTGATGGCCTTTGGCCACGTGTCCAATGCGCTCGGTAGCGTGAATCCTGTGGCCGGTATCGTGGCCTTGGCGCGTGACGCGGGTGCCCGAGTGCTGATCGACGGCGCTCAGGCTGTGGCCCACGGCGGCGTTGATGTGCAGGCGCTGGACTGCGATTTCTATGCATTTTCCGGCCACAAGCTCTTTGGACCCACCGGCATTGGCGTGCTGTATGGCAAGCGCGAGTTACTTGAAGCCATGCCACCGTGGCAGGGTGGCGGGGACATGATCAAGAGCGTCAGCTTCGAGCACACGGAGTACGCCGGTGTGCCACATAAATTCGAGGCGGGAACGCCGCATATCGCAGGTGGTATCGGCCTAGGCGCTGCCATCGACTATCTGGACGGCTTGGACATGGCCGGCGCCATCGCGCACGAACATGCACTGCTGGAATACGCCACTGCGCGCGCACTCGACATGCCTGGCTTGCGTATCATCGGTACTGCGCCCCGCAAAGAAGCTGTGCTGTCATTCCTGATTGATGGCCTGCATCCGCAGGATCTCGGGGTGCTGCTGGATAGTCAGGGGGTTGCCATCCGGACCGGACACCACTGCGCAATGCCCGTGATGCAGCGTTTTGGCGTGCCGGGAACAGCCCGCGCCTCTTTCGCGTTCTACAACACGCGTGAGGAAGTCGATCTGTTCTTCGGGGCGCTCGAAAAAGCCCGGCGCATGCTCGCCTGACTTCCCATACGTTTTCCAAGACTGGACTTCCCCCATGACGGCATTCCAAGACTTCAGCAAACCCATCGAGCTGGAACGCGCCTGTGAAGCGGTGCTCATCCCCCAGGGGACACGCGTGACGCTGGACGCCGGGACCACGGTTTTTGTGACCCAGGCTCTCGGTGGATCCGTGACGGTGAACGTCAATGGCAACCTCGCCCGCATCCCGGCTCACGAGGTCGATGCGCTGGGCATGACGCTGGAGCAACTGCCAGCGCAGGGGGCAGATGGGAGCGACGGGACCGTGGATGAAGCCTTGGTCTGGGCTCAGCTCCAAACCTGTTACGACCCCGAGATCCCAATCAACATTGTCGAGCTCGGGCTCATTTATCGCTGTGAGATCAAGCCCCTGCCGGAGGGCGGCAATCTGGTTGAAATCGATATGACCCTCACCGCGCCGGGTTGCGGAATGGGCCCGATTCTGGTGGACGATGTGGCCGGCAAGGTGCGTCAGGTGCCGAATGTGAGCGACGTGAAGGTTGAGCTGACCTTCGATCCCCCGTGGACGCAGGATCTCATGTCTGAGGCCGCGCGCCTGCAAACCGGCCTCTACTGAGGCCGCCCGGGGAGAAGTCTGGGCATTTGTGCACAGCACCCAATATAATGGTGCTGATATTCAATGCCTTAAGTAACCCCCGGGAGTTTCTGTTCCATGGCCATCGAGCGCACCCTCTCCATCGTTAAACCCAGCGCGGTTCGCGACAACCACATCGGCGGCGTAATCGCCAAGCTTGAAGCTGCGGGACTGCGCGTCGTCGCGGCAAAGATGATCAAGCTGACCCCCGAACAGGCTGGTAATTTCTACGACGTGCACCGCGCACGACCGTTCTTTCAGGAACTCGTCGACTTCATGACCTCCGGCCCGGTGGTTGTGCAGGTACTGGAGGGCGAAGACGCCATCGCCAAGAACCGCGAAGTGATGGGCGCTACGGACCCCGCGAAGGCTGCACCCGGAACTATTCGCGCAGACTTCGGTAAGGACATTTCAGAAAACGCCGTGCACGGTTCCGACGGTCCGGAAACCGCGCGCGAAGAGATTTCCTTCTTCTTCGCGCAGAGCGAAATCTGCGCCCGCTGAGGCGCGTCCCTCGCACCCCATGGCCGACGCGCCGATCAACCTGCTGGATTTC
>JBIKOF010000265.1:0-3826 GCA_044358205.1 Gammaproteobacteria bacterium
AATCACAGCGGTGCTGCCCAACAGAGCCAGAACGCCGAATTCTCGGGGCCGTAGCACGCCGCGCATCCTGCGCCCCACCCACAGGCCAAGGATGTTGCCGATGAAGGGCAGAGCAAGTCCCAGGGCTAGCGCCAGTGGTGTATCCGTGACGGTCCACTTGCTCGAGCGCAGGGCGTGGAACACCAGTCCCATCGCCAATGGGAAAGACATTACGGTGAGCAGTAAGGCCGGGAGCTTCGGCAAGCGCGCGCCCAGGAATGCAAGACCTAGACAAGCTCCGTGGCCCGCGAGCAGCGCGAAGAGCGCGAGCGTGCCACCGCGTCCGAACACGCCCCATGTGCAGACCAGAAATGCCAGTTCGCCGGTGATGAGCGCAAGGGTGCGGCCCGGCCCGGCCCGGCGCATCAGACTGCAGACAAGCCCAAGCACGAAGACCCCCAGCGTCACGAACAACGCGAGGTAACTGGCACGGGAGAACGTGGTTGTCACTGCGTAGAGGCCAAGGGGCAGCGCCGCTGCGGCGACCAGGCGCAGGCCTCGCGAGCACCCCGGCAATAGCATGAGCACGAGCGCACTGGGCCAGGCCAGTGCCAGGTAACCATCGATGGCTTCACCGCCGGTATGCATCCCCGAGAACAATCCGGTGACACGGTAGGGCGTCGAGAAATCGAGCAGGCCATCCAGCAAGTCATAACGGTCACGCGCATGAAAGAGGTCGTGCACCACACCGCGCTCCCAGAGCGCGACGAGGCCCGTACCGAGCAGACCGGCACTCACGCCTGCGAGCAGATTGAGGCGGGCCTGGGCGGGTTGCCGGCGCAGGAGAAAATGCAGAGGTCGGGCGAGAATCAAGGCCCACAGCATTCCGCGCGCGACGCGCAGCGCGTTATAGGGGCTGTAGTAGCTGGCAAACGCGTTGTGGCTCGGTGCGGGATAGGGGAGAAGACCCTGGTGCAGGCTCACCCCCAGAGACAACGCAAGAACGGCCAGCAGGACCCGCGTGACGCGGGGTGCGGGACTTCGGCGGGACGCGCGAAATTGCCCGTGCCATAAACAGCAGGCCAGGACACCGAGCAAGAGGATATCGATGTCCTGCAGAAACAGACGACCGCTCCAGGGTGCGAAATCCACCAGCGGCAGGGCTGCCGGTATGAGGAACAGCCATGCACCCGGCCAGCGCAGGCCGGCGGCAAGCGTGAGCGCCAGGAGTGCTGCGACACCAGCTCGACCCCAGGGGTAATCGAGGGTGGCAAGCACCGCAAATGTCAGCGCCACGAACGCAAGCGCACGCTGACCCCAGGCCGCGGGGGTGCGCAAGCTGCCAGCGGGCGCGCCCGCCGGACTCACAGGCCCTCCATCAGCCGCACCAGATGCTCGGAGGGCACGGCATAAGTGATGGCGGAAGGCGTGGAGAGGGCCCCCTCACGGGTAGTCCTGAGGTAGATGCCGCTGACCACCCCGACCACCCGGCCATCGCGCTCGAACACGGGGCTCCCGCTATTTCCAGGATAAGCAATCATGTCGAGGATGAGGACCGGAAAAGGCGCTTTCAGGTGCCGGATGCGTTCGGCGGTGAGGGATTCGAGATCGGCCTGGGGAAGGGCGATGGGGCTTACCGAGGCCACGATACCGGCGTTGGTCATGGGGTGAAGACCCAGGCTGTTACCAATCGGATAGCCCATGATGGCTATCGCCGTGCCTTCGGGCGGCGGTGGCCCCGCCGCCGGCTTCAATGCGGGTTGCGGTTTGCCATCGATCCGCAGGATGGCGAGGTCGTGTCGCCGATCCTGACGAACCCGGCGCGCCATCCGCACTTCAGCCTGCTGGCCAGTGCCGACGAAAATCGCGAGCTGTGCGGGCGCCGGAGATGCCGTTGGGTCATCTGCCGTCAGATGGAAAGCCGTCGCCACATGCCGACCATCCGCAATGAAGAATCCGGTCCCGAGCATATGCCCACGCGGGCTGCCCAGTGGATCGTAGGTTCCCACCCCAACCAGCGAGGGACGCAGGCGCGTGATGGTCCCGGGCAACGGGTCGGCCCATGCGCCACGTGCGAGAAGCACCGCAAGCAACACCCACAGCCGGCGCTGGACAGAGGCGGCCGTCACCGGCTGGCGCGTCCTTCCGTCACGTCACCGGCCACCAGCTTTCGCTCCCAGGCGAGGGAAGTTCTAACGATCTCGTCGAGATCGGCATGTCGCGGTGTCCATCCAAAGCGCGCGCGCAGCGCCGAGGCATCGGCCACCAGGGCCGGGGGATCGCCCGCTCGACGCGGGGCATAGACCACCGGCAGGGCTTTGCCCGTTTGGCGTTCTACCGCATTGATCACTTCCCGGACGCTGTAGCCATGGCCATAACCGCAGTTGAAGGTGCCAGATTCGCCCCCGCGCGTGAGGTAGTCCATGGCTTGTAGATGGGCGTCCGCCAAATCACAGACATGGATGTAATCGCGCACCCCGGTGCCGTCCGGGGTCGGGTAGTCGGTGCCAAAAACCTGCAACGCGGGACGGCGCCCCATCGCCACTTCGCAGGCTACTTTCACGAGCAGGGTTGCACCCTCGGTCGACTGGCCAATCTCTCCGGCCGGGTCGCTGCCGGCAACGTTGAAATACCGTAGGACGACGTGTCGCATGTCGCTCGCGGCGCAGGCGTCGCGCAGCATCTGTTCGGCCATCGCCTTCGACCAGCCGTACGGATTGATCGGCGCGAGCGGGTTATCCTCGCGGCACAGCGGGGTGTCCGGAATGCCGTAAACGGCAGCGGTGGATGAAAAGATGAAACGTGCCACGCCTGCATCAACGCAACGGGCGATAAGCTCTCGGGCAGCACAGGTATTGTTAGCGTAGTACCGCGAAGGCTCACGCACGGATTCCGGCACGATGGTGAAGGCGGCGAAGTGCATGACGGTGTCGATCCGGTGCTTATCCAGCAGACGGGAGACCAGGTCCCCATCCCCGGTATCCCCTCGCACCAGTTCCCCGTGAAGAACGGCGCCGCGGTTGCCGCGCGATAGGTTGTCCAGGGTTACCACCGCGTGGCCCGCTTCGCCCAACTGCTTCACGACGTGGCTGCCGATGTATCCCGCGCCCCCCGTTACCAGTACATTTGCCATGTTCGATGCCCTTCCGAAACGTGGTACAGCCTCTGAGGCATTCTATAGCGGCCTCGTCGGCTGCACCTTCAGCGCTGAACTTCCGGCGCCGGAGAGGCTCAACGGGTCGACAGCCGTCCTCGTGCGCAGCAATGCCGCACCCCGAAGCCACCACAGGAGTCCAGAATGTCTCGCCGTGCCCTTCCGCTTATCGCCCTTACGCTATTTTCCGTCCCCGTGCTCGCAGGCAATGACTATCCCACCATGGACAGGGTCGACCATGTCCTGACCTGCATGAAGCGAAATGGTGGTCAGAACGTCGACAACCTGTACCGCTGCTCCTGCGAGATTGACGTCATCGCGCAGAAGATCACGGTGGAGGAGTTCAACACCGCCCGGACCTACGAAATTTACAAGAACATGCCTGGTGAGAAGGGTGGCCTGTTCCGGGAAGGCGAGGACGCAAAAGCCTCGCGAGACAAGATTGCTGCGGCGCGGAAAGAAGCGGAGAAGCGTTGCTTCGTCGGCACGAAACGCCAGACCGTGGTGCCAACGGCCCAAGGCATGCCTAAGACACAGGCACCACCGCAGGCCCCGAATAAATAAGGTTTTTTCGCTGCAATACAGCAGTTTTTGCACGGGTTGTCGGGTCGGATTTTTTCTCTATAATCGGGCTCGACCTTGCCGAAAAGGAGTGCCGTCATGGCCACTTTTCCTAACAGGACAAGCGCATGC
>JBIKOF010000266.1:0-3814 GCA_044358205.1 Gammaproteobacteria bacterium
GTTCTCGAAGTTGGTGGCTGCATCTTCAGGTGCAACGTTGCACGAGAGCACGCGAACGATGTGGTCGCGTGTGGTGCTGGCATCCAATAGCGCGGTAGTTCCATCAGTTCGAAGTGCACGGCCATTGCCCGGATCCAGGGCTCCAGCCTGCACACCGGACTCGGCGACAACATTGCCGTTAGACTGGATTCCCTGCTCCGCGCCGTTCTCCCGCCAAGTGCACTGTCGTCCCTCGTTTGCTGCCCACAACTGAAAATTACCGCGCACTGCGCGCATCAATGGCGGGCGCGCGGGACGTTCAGGCATTGCCTGCCCGAAAGCAAAGTTCTCACTGGTTGGCTGCGTGACGTTGCACAGGGTGATGCCTTCATTGGGCCCCGAGATGTCGGGGTCGAGCCCCTCAATCTCGGGGTCGTCGCCAGAGATAATGACGCTTTCATAGGCGGCAGGTACCAAATCGACGACATCCGGTTTGTTGTAATACTTTGCGAAGGCATGAGCGTCGGTGGGCAGAGTGGCCCGTTCCAGGACGGTGGCTGTTGTCGTATCTGTGCGACGAAAGCCCCCGTACAAAGTCTTGCGCACGATATCTATGCGCGTCATGGTGGCCCAGTTCAGGAAGTTCCCGCTCCAGCCGCGTGTCGCGTAGCAGTAGTGGCTCCCCGCGCCGTCCCGGCTGGCACCCGTCGCGCCAACCTGCTCGAAACGCGAATTTTGATAGGCATAGCATCTGCGTGGATGAAAGTACCCGTAGTACTCGATGTAGTCCTCGTAGGTGTACTCGATCTGACTCTTGCCATCCTCGGGATTCAGGTCGGTGTAATCGTCATAGGCCCTAAAGAAGTACTGATGATCGCGCGACATCGTCAGCATCACGACGGGCGGCACGGCACCCACCTCTTCGAACGGGCGGTCAACCAACTGAGTGACGGGCGGGGTTCCGCAAACTGCCTCCAGCGCAAATCCCACGAGCGCGCAAAGAATGATCAACCCGCGCAGGGCGCGAGCATGCGCGCCCGGGTGCCATCTGCATAAGGTGAATCCAGCGCTGATTTGGCCGCTTTCCATCATCATAAATCCGCCTCCAGCGCGCGAAATTCCCAGCTCACCTCGTTTTGGGCGTTACCGGCCCCGTGGCTGACTGCACGTACGTGGTAAACCCGGTAGGAAAGTTTTGGCGGGCGACCGGCAATCAGTGGCCCGAAGTTGAGGTTGCCCACTTGGGTGATCCAGACATCGGTCCATACGTCGTCCGGTTGGCGCGCGTCGGAGCGTTCGGCCGAGGGGAATGAGTAGATCCGCAGATCCGGACGCAGGCAGTCTGCGTTCGCGCCGGACGCCGGCGTACCTAGTCCTCCACGCTCGATCAGACGGCACGTGGCAGACCCATTGCCATAGGGTTGATAGGTGACAGCCTGAGGCCTGATTTCAACAAAGTCTGCCAAGGCCGTGAGCCCGCTGCCGCCGAAATTTTCCAGCGGTATATCTCCCCCGCTGCCATCGGGCAGTTGCGGCCATCCGCCCTGAGTGGCCGTGTGGCCGTCCAGCAGCGAATCCACGATGACGCGAGCCGCTTCCGTCGCCTCGAAATTTCGCTGTGTGAGGCTGGCATTGGTCACCATTCGAAAATCCAGCGTGGTCGATCGCATCGCAACCGTGCCCACCAACGTCAGCACGAGCAGCAACAACAACGCCACGATGAGTACGAAGCCTTGAACAGCTGAATGTTCTGGCCGGGAAAAGGCTGAGCGGTTCATCTTTGATTCCGCGTGGTGTTTCGAGCCTGTACCGTGAAGACCACGGCCTTGCGTGGAAACTGCCGGTCGGCGTCCAGCACTGTGATTTCGCGACCCGGCAGGCGGTACGTCGACTGGGCGACTTTGGCGAGGGCTACATCCCGTTGCGGGTTACGAATCAGCATTCCGACTCTCACTGCGGTCACGCGGTTCCACAGCCCTGTCGTGGCAGCTCCTGCATCCTCCCCCAGCGTGTCCTGCGAGCGGATGGCGCTTGCGCCGAGGAATCGGTCCGGGACAAAGTCGCCGTCGTCATCAATCCCATAGAGCAATTCCAGCGTTTCCACCCCTTCCACCAAATCCTCCGCCGTCAGGCTGTCTCCAACGAGGCGTAGCCGCGCCAGAGTGGGCGTGGGGTTTGGAAGGGTGGAACAGTCGATAGGGATATCCCCTTGTCGCGTTCCGCACTCAGTAACGAAAAAAACCTCGTAAGAGAAAGGATGGTTGGCGGTGAGATCGGGATTTGCCCCGCCCGCTTCCTCATCTCCGGAGGGTTCGAACACCAGTGCGGGATTGCCGGTTTTGGCAGATGCGCCATACAGCGCATCGACATCCGAGGCGCGGAAGATTTCGGATTTGCCCGCGCCGATCCGACTACGCACCAACAAAGGCGATGTTCCCTCGCCGGGTTCCAGTCCGCTGATGCAGCCGGATTCTGTGAGGTCCGCGCCGCCGCTGACGGGGGCCTGGCCGGGAAGGCATAGCCGCTCCGCTCCCGCGTAGCGCACCAGCAAGACATCGGTGCCTGCGCGGTAGCCGGCCTCACCCAGTGCACAGTCCACCGGGGGCGCTGCGCTGGAGGTTCCTGCGCCGGAGGCCGTTGTGGCATCGAAACCCTCAATACCCACCAGCGTACCCGAGCCATCCGGATAGACCGGTGCTCCCGGACATCCCAGCGAACCGATGTTGCCAACCGGCGCTGGCTGAGTGTCCTGCGGTGTTGCACCACCCCAGTGCCCGGCCATGCGCAGCGCATACTCGAGTTGTTGTCGGGCGAAGCGCGAGTTTTCATTCAGGCCGGCACTACCTTCCTGAAGCCGGTAGGCCTGCTTGTTGCCGACGAAAAGTTGGATGACCGCTGCCAACAGAATCAGTGCCACCGTGATGGCCACCATCAGCTCGACGAGGGTTAAGCCGCGCGCGCGCTCAAAGCCCATCGGCAAGGATGTCCACATAGGGCATGACCTGTAGCGACAGGGTGCGGGTTACCGCACCCTCCTCATCGGCGGTCGCGCCCGCGCCGCCGGTATCGTCGCCACGAATTGCGCGCTCCACCCAGCGAAGATTGACGGTGTAAAACGGTTTCGTATCCGACAGCGTTTCGCAGGTCCAGTCCGCCCGCGCTTCACCGCGACAAACGAGGCCTGTGCCCTGCGGCAGCACCGAGGTGTTGGCGCCACTCGTGTCTTCGGCTGTTCCCTGCTCCCATACCACCAGATCGAAGTTGGCCAGTTCCGCCGGGCTGCAAGCCACAATATCGCAATCCTTGGCGGCGTTCGTCTGGCGAGTGCCCATATGGTAATCGCCCGCGATAACCGCCCGCGGATTGGCCCGCATGCGTTCCACCATGGATTCAGCCTGCGCCAATGCCACCCCTCGAAACTGGGAACCCTGTACAAAACGCATGCCCGCTGCCTGCAGGCCCGCGACGCCGAGCAAGCCGATAGCGAATACCAGCATCGCGATAAGCACTTCGAGCAGCGTGAAGCCTTCAGCACGCTGCGAATGGCCTAAGTTCGGCAAGCAATCATTCTCCGTTGTCAGGACAAACCAGCGGTCGGTTTTGGGGATCGCGTTGGCTCACCCGCACATGGCCAGAAGTGGACAGCAACAACGCGTGTGCAGATGTATTCCCTCGGGCATCGCAGAAAATGAAGTAGCAGGCGTTCTCTTCATTGGCCTCAGAAGTTCTACACACCGGTGAGCCTGCGCCGCCAAATTCGATCCGCATGATCCCCGACCCGCTGGTTGCCGTGGCCGTGTTTTGCCTGGATTCAACCGAAAGCTCTGCCTGAGCT
>JBIKOF010000267.1:0-3800 GCA_044358205.1 Gammaproteobacteria bacterium
CGACCACAGTGACGCCGCACTTGCGGCGGTGGGTTACGGGGGATTCATTCTGTTTGTGGCGCAATCCATCATTTTGGGATTGTCCACCGGGGTGCTTGCCATGGCCGCCCGGCGCAAGGGCGAAGGTCGCCCGGGGGAGACAGCATGGTTCCTCAACGCTGCGCTGCTCATCATTGCTGTGGCCGCACCCGCCATCTCGGTGCTGGTGTTCTTCCTCATCCCGCGCGTGTATCCGCTTATCAACGATGATCCTGCCGTGATGGCTCTCGGGATCCCTTACCTACAGATGCGCGCAGCCGGCATCATTTTTGTGGCGATGAATTTTTCGTTCCGCGGGTACTGGAACGCGATCGACATGACCCGTCTTTACATGTTCACGCTGATCCTGATGCACAGCATTAACATCTTCCTCAACTGGGTGTTCATCTTTGGAAATCTGGGCGCGCCGGCCATGGGTGTGCAGGGTGCGGGACTCGCGTCGGTGTGCGCGCTGTGCTTTGGAAGCTCGCTGTATTTCCTGTTTGGAATGCGCTGGGCCCGCGAGTTCGGGTTCCTGAAACGCCTTCCGCCGCGCGAGGACATCCTACGGCTGGTGCGTATTTCCCTGCCGAGCGGCGTCCATCAGATTTTCTTTTCTGCCGGCTGGCTTGGCCTTTTCTGGATCATCGGCCAGGTGGGCACCGCGGAGGTGGCTGCCGGTAACGTGCTGGTAAATGTGATGCTGGTGGCCTGGCTGCCCGGGATGGGCCTCGGCCTAGCCGCCTCCACGCTGGTGGGCCAGGCACTGGGGCGTCGCGATACCGAGGAAGCCGCGCGCTGGGGTTGGGATGTAGTGAAGATTGCGGCGGTGGGGCTAACAGTTGCCGGGCTGCCCATGGTGCTGGTGCCAGCCCAACTGCTCTCCGCAATTTACACGCTGGACCCACGCACCCTGGAACTCGCGCTTTGGCCGTTGCGACTCATAGGGCTCAGCATGATTTTTGAGGCCGTGGGTACCATTCTGCAGAACGCGTTGCTCGGGGCCGGAGACTCGCGGCGCGTGATGAAAATCGCGATCGTCGGTCAGTGGGGAGTATTCATGCCGCTCGCTTATCTGGTCGGTCCGGTGCTGGGCCTCGGGCTGAGCGGCATCTGGGCCTGCCAGATTTTATACCGCATTGCGCAGGCGGGCGTGTTCGGACTGCTCTGGGTGAGGCGCGATTGGGCGCGTCTCGCGATCTGAATTTCCCGGGCTCACGCACGGTAACGGACACCGTGCGGTAGCAGAATCAACTGGCAGACATTCCTCCGTCTATCGGGAAAGTCGTACCGGTCGAATAACTGCTCTCATCGCTCGCTAACCACAGCACCAGTCGCGCGACTTCTTCTGGCTGCCCATAACGGCGCATGGGGACGCCAGCAGCGAATCGCGCTTTGGCTTTGTCGGGTGCTCCCGGTGCGTAGCCCTCTTCGATAGCCGCAATCATGCGCGTCGCGATAGGCGACGGATTAATGGTGTTCACCCGGATATTGAGCGGGGCACACTCGAGCGCGGCCGAACGCATGATGCCCACCACGGCATGCTTGGCCGCGATGTACGGGGACAGCTTGGGTGTTCCCTTCAGACCGCCCAGACTGGAAGTGATGATGATGCTGCCACCACCGGTTTTCGCCATCACCGGGATCACCTGACGCAGGCCTAGCCACACACCGCGCACGTTCACCGCCATCACGCGATCGAACATCTCCACCGGGTAATCCGGAATGGGGGCAACCGCCCCTTCAATGCCTGCGTTACTGAAAAACACGTCAATCCGACCCCAGCGCGCAAGCGTCGCCTGCACGAAACCTTCCGTCTCATCTTCACGGCTGACATCAGCGCGACAGCTAGCGGCCCGGTCTTCACCCAACTCCCGCACGGCAGCGTCGAGCGCGTGCTGATCGAGATCGACCAGCATCACCCGCGCGCCCTCAGCCACGAATAAACGGGCCGTGGCAAGTCCGATTCCGGCTGCGCCACCGGTGATAAGCGCAATCTTGTTCTCGAGTCTGTTCATGAAAAATCTTCCTCGATGCTAGAACTGGGGCTGGGCAAGGTGTTCAGCGCGGGCGAGCCACCGTGCCGTGTGGGGGTGCTGCAGACGCCCATGCAGGCGCCGCAGATCCGGGAGCAGTCGTTCGGCGAGGATCCGGGCCACCGGTGCAGGCATTTCTGGATATTCCTGCGAGTGGATTCGCTCGCGCAGCAGGCTGTTGTAGTCGAATCGCGTTGGATCGAGGCCAAGGAATTCGCACGCTGCGTAAATGATCTGCTCGGGCCGCAATGCGATGTCGTCGTGGAATGCGATGTGAATGCGTTCCCGGCCAAATGCGGCTTCCCACTGGCGCAGGTTTTCGTCGTAATGGGAGTGAGCTAGATTCGACGGACGCGTCAGAAAAGCCAGCCAGCGGCGCTCATCGTGGATTGCAATCCCGGCACCGCCAAACTTGGCGCTGCTGAAAAGCGCAAGATCAGACCACATGCGATCGACAGGGTCGCGAAGCAGATAAATCAGTTTCACCCCTGGCGCCATTCTTTTCAGTTGCGCGCGCCGCCGCGCGCCGATGATGGCGTAGCGCGGAGTTGCTTCGCCCGCAAGTTGGCCTGGCTCCGGGTTGAAGCAGCGCCCGTACCAGTGCTCGGTCCGCGGCATCCAATAGTAGCGTCTGTACCAAGGCGCAAGTGTCGGCGCGCTTGCTGCGAGACGCGCGTCGCGCTGCATCCGGTATCGCGCCCATTGACGGATGCCTCGCATGGGGGCGAAACGCAGGAAAAAGAACGGCATCCACGGCGGAAAATCAAAGAAGTGGAGTTCTTTTTCCGGGGGCAGCCATAAGTCCGGATGCAGGCGAAGATTGCGGTCCAGCCAGGTCGTGCCCGATTTTTGGGCACCGATGATGAGAAAGTCTGGTGGACTCACACCAGAAGCCCTTCACGGCGACGATAGCCGACCACTCGGGCAAGGGTGTCCTCCGCAGAGCTGATACAACCCCGCCCCTGATCGATATAGACCGGATAGTCGATGAGCGCCGCATGAACAAGCATCGTGAGCGAGCGCTTTTGCCGACGCGATGGGCTGGGCAGATCGTCCTGCGTGAGGCCCCAACCAGCGTAGAAAGGCATCCCGAATACCCGGACTGTCTTGTTCCAGAGCAGCGCCTCGAATCCAACCTGAGAGGTAACGGTGTAAACCGCATGCGCGTGCTCGAGGAAGAAAGGAAGATGTAGGTCTTCGCCCACCACACGGATGCGGGATTCCCCATGGCGTGGCAAGGCAGTCAGGTATCCGCGCTTGCGCCCCGCGAGAACCTGAGGATGTATCTTCACCACGACGGGGCGGCCGGGGTGCTCGTCCAGGGCAGCTTCCAACATACGGGTGAAGCTTCCAGCACTGGCAAGTCCCCCGCTGATGGAGAGATCACCCCATGTCTGATCGATCACGAGAACATGATTCCGCGGCTGGGGTTCTTCGTTCGGCTCTCGTGCGTGGTTGTACTTGGTTACACGGCCGGCCACCCAGGCGGCTCTGAGGGCCTCAGCGCGCGCGCACTCACCGGTCGAATCTTGCGCCGCCACGATCAACGATTCGAGGCGTGAGGGGCGACGCGCATCGTAGTAGATACCGAGTTCATCAAAGACCAACGACAGTAGTGGCGCGCTGGGTGCCAGCTTCAGGGAGCGGAGGAAACCCTCTTCCAGAGCGACGCAGGGCAGGCCCATCGCGCGCGGCCAGCGCGAACTGCGTTTGGCGCCCCACCCCAGAAGACAGCGCGTAGAAGGA
>JBIKOF010000268.1:0-3783 GCA_044358205.1 Gammaproteobacteria bacterium
GCCGGAGCCCAAGGGGAATTTCGTGACCGCAATCACGGGCCGACGTGGTCGCACCCTTATCCCTGCGGATCACCCACGGGCAGATTACGCCCAAGGAAGACATTGGCCTGCAGCGAGGAATAACCCGCCACCAGCGATCCGAGGTGAGGGGCAACGCATCCGTGTGTGTCGGGCAACCGGTGCCAGGGAATGGCCGGCCACCCGTGGTGCTCCGCATGGTAGTTCATGTTCCAGAGCCAGAATCGGACAAACGCATTGGAGCGCACGGAGCGGGTGCGTTGCAGGATGCTGCCCTCCAGTGGCAGGCCGGAATGTTCTGCAGAAACCCACAGCGTCTGAAACACGTGAGTGAACCAAGCAGCGAACAGGAACCAGAATCCACCCGGGAGTATCAGCGTCCACAGAAAAAATACGGCCCAGACTACCAGCAATACCCGGCATTCAAAGGTAAGCTGGCCAGGATTGGCTACATGTCGGGACCAAGGCGCAAACTCCTCCCAGCGGGCGCGGGGTTTCAAGGCGAAACCGATCAGGGGCCGGAGCTTGAGCATGATCAGTCCGTAGCCGCTGTTGGCGATGAGCCATCCTTGCCGGCTGTTCGGCCAGTGGGCGTAGCGCGGGTCCAGCAACTCCGGATCCCGACCAATATCCTGAGTGTGGCGATGATGCTCGTAGTGGAACGTCCGGTAGACCAGCGGCGCCATGCCGAAGGGGATCCCGGTAATCCATGCGCCAAGTCGATTACCCCTAGGGGTCCTGAACGCTGTTCGGTGGGTGCACTCGTGAAAGGGCGCAAAGAGCCCGCTCCAGATCCAGGCCAGCGCAACGGCGAGGGGAAAGGCGTAACCAGGCCGAGTCGCATATACGGCGAGCAGCGCCCATACGCCGACAAAGGAACACAGATGGATCGCAAGCCGCCAAAGAGACGGCCATGTGCGCCGTTCCAGCAGAGATTTGAGGACCGCCGGCGGCAGCAGTGAGCGGGTTTCGAACTGCTCTTCCATGGGCCGATGGTGGGCTCGCATCCGTCCCAATGCAAGACTGCCGGGGGTGCCCCACGAGGGGCCCCCAGGAAACGCCAGTGTTTTAGCTACTCGATTTCCGCTGCAACACCCCAAACGGACAGCCCGACCCTGCGTTTACGTTCAACTCAACGCATGCCCCTGTGCATTGACATACAGCGCGTAAACCGACGTAGAACCCGTCATGAAAAGCCGATTGCGCTTGGTGCCGCCGAAAGTGAGATTGGCGATCACTTCTGGGGTGTGGATGAAGGCCAGCAGGCTGCCATCCGGATGATGAACCCGCACACCGTTGGTTTCCATGCCGCCCCATCCCCAGCCGCACCAGACATTGCCATCCGTGTCACAGCGGATTCCATCCGTAAAGCCAGGTGCGAAATCCGCAAACACTTTGGCGTTGCTGAGCTTATGGTCTTTTACGTCAAACACGACGATATTCGCCGGGTTTCCTGGACCATCTGTAGCAGCGGTATCGACCACATAACAACGCTTGAAGTCCGGAGAGAAGCAGATCCCGTTGGGGCGCAGCATGGGTCCCTCCGCTGCAACGGTCACTTTGCCATCGGGGGCAATGCGATAAACGCGCGTGGGGAGTTCAAACTCGGCCTTATGGCCCTCATAAGCGCCAAGGATGCCGTAGCCAGGGTCGGTGAAATAGATCGAACCGTCCGGCATGGTGGCCGCATCGTTGGGGGCATTGAGTTTCTTGCCCTCGAAGCTGTCGCACAGGATAGTCCAGGTTCCATCGTAGTTGCGTCGACGCACGCGCCGCGTGTCGTGCTCCATTGCGATAAGACGGCCCTGAATATCGCGGTTATGGCCATTGGAGTAGCCTGAATCAGCTTGGAACGTGCTCACCGCCCCATTTTCTTCATTCCAGCGCAGTACACGATTATTGGGAATGTCACTCCAAAGCAGGCATCCCCAGTCACCCATCCAGACGGGCCCTTCGCACCACAGCGCGGCATCGTGTCCCTGTCCATGCCAAATGCGCTGGAGGGTGGAATTGCCCTGCCGACCCTTGAACCGTTTATCCATCACCTCGAATGCAGGTTCGGGATACGTGACAGGGTGGTTTCCAGTCCAATCGCGCCCCTGATGGAACAAGTCCTCTGCACCAAGCGCCGTAGCCGAGACTGTTGCGATGCCGGTTGCAGCCCCGGCCAGAAAGCCGCGCCGGGACCGAGATAGCGGCCCTTGAGCCGAAGCATCCGTCGGAAAATCGTTTGCAGTCATTGGCTTCATGTCTTCTCCCCGGGTATGCGTTTATATCCACTCGGAAAGCCGGTGGGGCGCGCTTGGTCAGCGTGTTTATAGATACTGACGCGTTGGACTGTAGGCGCAATGCCGTGCGTTTGTCGAACCGCGCAGTCTAGGGCAGGCGCCGGAAATCAGGCGCTATATGTCGCAGAGTCCACCACCGGGAAGAGATAGGATTCATTGTCCTAGCTGTTTGACCAGTGCGTACAGGAACGTCTTTGAGTCCAATAATGCCTGCACCTCTACTTGCTCATTGAGTCCGTGCACGCCGCTCTTCCCTTCTTCGATGAAGAGCCCCGAAACCCCAAAGGCCGGGATGCCATGTTTTCTTAACCACCGGCTGTCGGTGTAACCGCCGGACTGAATTGGGATGACCGGCACACCCGGCCACATGGATTGGCTGATTTGACTGACCGCAGACATCACCTCAGGAAGCATTGGGGAGGGTGGACTCTGGACCACTGCACCAAGCGGCTGTACCTCGATGTTTTCATCTGCTAGCACCTGCTCGAGCGTCTCCCGAACCCACTGCGGGTCTTCATCCGGCAGAAGTCGACAGTTGATCGTTGCGCGGGCGCTCTGCGCCATCGCATTTTCCGCATGGCCGGCCTCGAGCATCGTCGCCACACAGGTGGTTCGGATCTGCGCGTTGTACGCAACCTGATTCGTGAGCGGAAAAATATCCCGGCCGTCGGTAATACCGCTCTCCAGCGCCGCAATCGCCGACTTGATTTCCGATGTTTCATTCTGAGTGACTATCTCCAGCCATGCGCGCGTCACAGGATTCAGCCTGGCGGGAAATTCGTAATTGGCAAGTTTTACCAGGCCCTCGGAAAGACGCGTGATTGCGTTGTCTTTACGCGGCAATGCACTATGTCCACCGGGATCCTTCACCTTCAGGTAGAAGCTTTGATAGATCTTTTCAGCAAGCTGGATATTTGCAGCCACACGCTTGCCGTTCCGCATCGTGCCCGCCCCGCCCTCATTAATCGCAAACTCGGCGTCCACCAGCGTCCGGTGGTTCTCCAGTAACCAGCGCATGCCATTGTGTTCAGAATCCGACAGCTCTTCGTCGGCCGTTAGCGCAACGATGATGTCGCGGGACGGGTTCCAACCTTCCCTGCGGTAGCGAATGAGGTTCGCAATGAAGATGGCAGCCATCGCCTTGTCGTCTACCGCGCCACGAGCACGGAAATAACCGTCGACTTCTTGTAACTGGAACGGATCGAAATCCCAGTCCTCGCGTCGCGCATCAACCACATCCAGATGCGCCACGAGCAGCAGTGGTTTCCGCGTCCCGCGCCCGCGGAGCCTTACGACGAGATTGCCCTTGCGCGGCGCCGAGGACAGCACCTTGATATCACCCGCCGTGAAACCATTTTGCGTCAAACGTGCGGCCATTGCCTCCGCAGCGAGCACCGTGTTCCCGGTGGCAGGCGTCGTGTCGATCTCGACCAGTTCTTCATAGATAGAGCGGAAGAGGGCCTCATCCGGATGGATA
>JBIKOF010000269.1:0-3770 GCA_044358205.1 Gammaproteobacteria bacterium
CTTAGGACCGCGAGGGCATTGGCAGACCGGTCCTGGGGCTCGCCGCTGGCATCGTCGAAGTGGTAGACGAGTGCATTGATCGGTCCGTACGTGGCAGCGGCCGTGCCACCGCCTATGGCCTCGGCGTTGCCAAAGTAAAGATAAATCTTGTTATCGGTGTTCGTTGCCGCCGGCTCGGCACCCTCAGCGGCCCGCGGTGCCGGGCCTGCGTTGCCCTTGATGGCGGGCAGTTTCACCCAGATAAAGGCAAGCTCGTTGACGACATCGATTTTCTCGATGTGATGCTGCAAGGGGGTCTTGTCGTCACCTGCCACAAACCTCAAATCCCCCCCACCATCGGTGAGGTCGAGGAAGTGAGAAAAGTTTCCGGTGTGCAGTCGGATGAGCACCGGGGTGTCCAGCAAGTCCGAATTGACCCCCGCGCCGGTCGCCGTGGTGTCGAGGGTGATGGCCTTCCGATAGGCCCACGCATCGTTCCACCAGGCCATTGCATCGGCCTGAACAAGGAGAATCAAGGGAAGAAGCAGGGCCGGGAGTCTGCGCATGGTGGATTCCGGAACAGGGCGATGGTGCGGGGCGTATGGTCGCGGCGCGGTGTTACAGATTCATGACATTCGACCAGCCGAGCCCCGTGCCCGGAGGGCGCTCAGAACTCGTAGCCGAGATTGAAATGCAGGCGGTCGTCACCGGACTCCGTGCGCTCCGAGTCACGCAGGGCCATGGCCCATACGAGCATCGCATCGATGTGGCGCAGGGCAGTCAGTCGGAAGCCAAGCCCAGTGCTCCAGAGCAGGCCCTGGTCGGTCGCGCCTGGCAGGGGATCCTTCACCCGGAAACCCGTGGCGTCGGTGAACGTGAACACTTCGAAAATCTGCACGGCGGCCAATGCCTCCGGACGGGGCAGGTCATAGCGCAACTCGAGAGCGGCATTGACGGCATCATCGCCCTGCTTTTCGGATTCGAGGTAGGCCCGAACGTTATTGACCCCGCCCGCCGCGTAGGACTCATTGTTGATGAGCGGAGAATTGGCGACCTGCCCTCCCAGGCGCCCGAAGATTCGAAGCGCTTCGTAAAGCTGCTGCTCGTGCTCCAATACCGCAGTCGCGTACACGAAATTCGGCCGCGCCTTGAAGCGCTTACGCTGGAATTCCTTGTCCGTATTGCCCAGCCCGCGCGGCGCGAGATTGAGGGTGAAATCAAACCGTGTCCGGCTGGTCTCCCCGAAGTGCGATCCCGCGTAATTCAGGTTGAACATGCTGTAGCTGATGGGACTATTGATGGCGTCATTGCCCAACAGTCCGATCGATTCGCCGAAGTCCTTGTAGTCCATTCCAAGCGTTACGCTATGGAAGTAATCCTCGAGTCCGCGCACAGGAATGGTGTAACGGGCGCCCGCGATAGTGCCGTTGCCGATGACACCGAGTGTGCCGATGGTGGCGATACTGCTGTTGGAACGAACCGCATATAAGGACAGCAGGTGATCGAGTTCCTCGAATCGCCAGAGATAATTGCCGGAAATCACCTCGACCTCGTTCGTCTCCTCAGGCGAAACCAGATAGGAAACGCCGAGGCTGTGACCACGCTGCCAGAGATTGTCGTACCGCACAGCACCGCTTACCCGAGTGCGCGAGGTGTCAGCGCTGAAGCGATCGTTGATTTCGAGCGAACCATGCACGGGCAATTCGTCTTCGACCTTGAGTTCCACTTCCAGGCGCCCGGGCTCAGGAGCAGGCCTAAGCACTGGCGTGATGGCTCGGTCCGCAGACTTGCCGGCGAGGGCTGCAAGCTCTTTTTGTACGGTGGGCAAATGCGGTGCCTTGCCAACGGCCAGCGACGGAACCCCAGCCTTGATCCGGCCAAGCGAGAAGTAGCGTGACCCGGAAACGGTCAGGCGGCTAACGGGCGCCTCCGTAACCTTCAGGCGCACCACGCCTCCCTCTACGTCCTGCTCGGGGATGTCGACCAGCACCGTGCCATAACCGCGTCCATGGTAGAGCGCCTCGAGGGCGCGCTGGGCTGCAGTCACGTCGTCGATGGTCCGCCGTTCACCGAGAAAACCGTAGACCGTCCGCTCAATTTCAGGGGCCGGGAGCAAGGTGTTGCCCTCGACCTGATACTCCCAGACATCGAAGGTTTCCGCGCTGACCGACGCCTCGTCACTCGGCGCCGCCGATTCCGCAGATGGCGTCGGGGGGTTGGATTCAGTGGCATAAGCAGTGGCCGCGATGAGGCCCAGGACTGACATTGTCAGGAGCCTGAGCAACCGGCTTGAACGCGCGGGCTTAGGAGAATTCTCCATCAGGATTCTCCGAACCCGAGAAATTCAACGGTAATGAAGGACACATTCGTTGGGCGCATGCTCGCTTCCTGGTTGTTGTCGCGCATCCCGCCCGTAGATGAGTCGACCGCTGAGCGAGCCGCCGCATTGGCTGCCCCTGCCGCGCCTGCAACGCCGGCACCGACTGCGCCCACGTTAGCCGAGGGCACACCGGAAGCAGTACCGCCGGCCTTGATGTTATCCGCACCCAGCACCGCAACCGCAGCGATGGTAATGTTGCCCGCACTTTCGATACCGGCCTCGCTGGCGTTGACCACGCCGCGCGGCGTGACCAGATCGGTATCTCCAAACGGACGGCCTGGTGTGGTGGTAAACGCGCGAATCCCGCTGCCCTGGATGGGTGGCGGCACGGAGAGGGTAATTCGTCCGTCCTGATCAAACTGGAACTGATTGGCCGGCACGGAGATCGCGCTGCGCGCGCCGCGTCCCGCGTCGATGTCGCCAATATTGGACCACACCAGAATATCACCGCCATCGGCGGCAAAGACTCTGGACTCGTTTACGTTGAGATCATTCCGAAGATAGACGCTGACGTTGCCAACGCTCTGGGTGACAACCCCTAGATCGGATGGCGTCTTCGAAATACCAAAGCTTGCAGGCGGGGTCGCCAAGCCTACGTTGATCTGCCCGCCCGGGGCGAGCAAATCGATGTCGCCACCGGCGATGGTGAAGATCTGGCTGAAGAAGAGGTTGAGGTCGCCGGCGTAGTCAGCCAGCGGGAACATTGCCTTGATCGCCGCATCGCCCTGCGTGTAATCGGGGTTGGTGGTCGCCGCTGCCGCCCGTCCGTTGCTGCGCAGTTCCCCGAAGAATGCCGCGAGAACTTCCCCAGCTTGTTCGATGACCGGCAAGGCCTTGAACGCTGCCAGTGCGTCCGCCGGCTCGAGCATGGTGTCCGCATTGCGCTCGCGCATGAAACTTGTAAGGGCGTCGAGCCCACTCGAACCTTCCGTGAAATAGGCGTCGATGAAGCTGGAAAAATCGAGTCCCGTTGGCCCAAGCCCGGCGAAGAGCGAGATGGCGCCACCGGGCCCCGGCAGGGCAGCGTTCACCGTGGTGCCTCGAGACAGGATGCCGCCAGACGTGCCGAGCTCGACATTCCGCCCAGTGCTCACAAGCATGCGCCCAGGGCCCCACAGATTGATCACATTATTGGTGGATAGCACCGCGCCGGCGGCGCCTATCGTTGTGTCGACGGGTAACCTTGGAGTGTCGTAATAGAGGTCGCGCAGCGCGCCGAGCAAGGTGACATCGAAACCATCGGTGTTCTGGACAATCAGGTTCAGGTTGACGATGTCTCGGCCGGAAGCCAGCTCACCCGCGCGGGAAAGGAAGAGAAGCGCGCCCTCCGCGCCCACGATATCGCCCTGAAGTGTTTGCACCCGGGCCGGTGCGCCACGTTGCCCAAGATGCACCGGCGTTGGCGCAAGCA
>JBIKOF010000270.1:0-3768 GCA_044358205.1 Gammaproteobacteria bacterium
AAGATGTCAGGCTCCCGGTTGCGTGTGGGGACCCGGCTCACTCGCCGCGAGATGCTGCATCTCGCGTTGATGTCGTCTGAAAATCGGGCTGCCTCGGCCCTCTCTCGGCACTATCCAGGCGGTCGTTCGGCATTCATCAAGGCGATGAATGGAAAGGCCAGCGCACTTGGAATGAGGCGCAGCCATTTCGTCGACTCCACCGGCCTCAGCAAACACAATGTGTCGACGGCGATGGATCTGGTGCGCATGGTCGGTGCCGCCTATCGTTATCAGAGCATTCGCCGCTTCACCACGATTGACCGGCACGTCATCAAGGTGAATACGGGGGGTAAGCTCACCTACCTAAACAGCAATCGTCTGGTGCAGACGCGCAATCGCGAATGGCAGATTGACGTATCCAAGACCGGTTATACCTCCGAGGCAGGGCGCTGCCTCGTGATGCATGCCAGAATCAAGTCGCGGCCCGTGATCGTGGTGCTGCTGAATTCATGGGGAAAGCTGACCCCCATCGGGGATGCCAATCGCATCCGCCGTTGGGTCGAACTGCACGGCTGACTCCGTCCTGAAGCAACGGAGGCTGGTCATGCGCAGAACCCATCAAATCAACCTCGGCTATGCGCTTTTTGCGCTGGCTGCGGTGCTGTTCGTGCAGGCTTTGGCCGAGCGTGCTGCGCAGGTCGAGGAACTGAGCTACGCCGAATTTGAACGGTTGCTCGAGGCGGGTGAAATTGCCGAGGTCAGAATCTCCGAGCACTTGCTTAAAGGCGCGCTGCGAAATCCACGTCCGGGTGGGGCGCTGAAATTTGTCACCACGCGGGTTGAGCCCGCCTTTGCAAGCCATCTGAAGCGTTACAAGGTTGATTTCGCGGGCGCCGTGGAAAGCACCTGGTTACGCGACCTGCTGTCCTGGGTCGTCCCGATCCTGGTCTTTTTTGTCATCTGGGTTTTCATCATCCGGGGTATCGCGGAAAGACAGGGCATGGGCGGCATGACGTCCATTGGAAAATCGCGCGCTAAGGTCTATGTGGAGCGCGCGACTGGCGTGAGCTTCGACGACGTCGCCGGCGTAGACGAAGCCAAGGTCGAGCTGCAAGAAGTCGTCGATTTTCTGCGCGAACCCAAACGCTATGGACGTTTAGGTGCCCGGGTGCCCAAGGGCGTGTTACTGGTTGGACCACCGGGCACCGGCAAGACCCTGCTCGCCCGAGCCGTGGCAGGCCAAGCGGGTGTCCCGTTTTTCTCGATCTCGGGGTCGGAGTTTGTTGAGTTGTTCGTGGGCGTTGGGGCGGCGCGGGTGCGGGATCTGTTCGATCAGGCGCGCAAGGCTGCACCGAGCATCATCTTCATCGATGAACTGGATGCACTTGGACGGGCGCGCGGCTTTGGCGCGCTGAGCGGCGGGCATGATGAGAAAGAGCAAACGCTGAACCAGCTGCTCGCGGAGCTCGATGGCTTTGACCCAAGTACGGGAATCGTCCTGCTCGCTGCCACCAACAGACCTGAAATTCTCGACCCTGCCCTTACCCGCGCGGGCCGCTTCGATCGTCAGGTGCTGGTGGATCGGCCAGACCGCTCCGGCCGCCGGCAGATCCTCGCTGTGCATAGCCGGAAGATCACGCTTGAGCCGGCGGTATCACTCGATGAAATTGCCGCGCTGACGCCGGGATTCACTGGCGCCGATTTGGCCAATCTGGTCAATGAAGCGGCGCTCATTGCCACTCGCAGGGATGCGGCAGCAGTAACCGCCGATGATTTTACTGCGGCGGTGGAGCGTCTCGTGGCGGGAATTGAAAAGCGCTCGCGAACCATGAACAGTGAGGAGCGGCATGCCGTGGCCGTGCATGAAATCGGACACGCGCTGGTCGCGAGTTCCCTTCCGGGCATGGATCCTGTGCACAAGGTATCCATCATTCCGCGCGGTATCGGTGCCTTGGGTTACACCATCCAGCGACCGACCGAGGATCGGTTTTTGAGATCCCGTCAGAACCTTAAGGACAAGATGGCGGTGCTGATGGGCGGACGTGCCGCTGAGCGTTTGGTGTTTGATGAAATCTCGACGGGGGCCGCGGACGACCTCGACAAAGTCACCGAAATCGCCCGCCAGATGGTGACCCGGTACGGCATGAGTGAGGGGGTCGGGCAGGCGGTCTATGACGAGGCGCAACCCCATTTCCTTGGCGAGGGACTCGCAACAGGGCCCGTCATGCGCGAGCACAGTGATGTCACGGCGCGCGAAATCGATCTCGCCGTCAAGGGCCTCATCGAGGAGGCGACGAGCCGCGCTGGGAAGATTCTCACCGAACGTCGCGCCGAGCTCGAGGCGGGCGCAACACTTCTGCTGGCGAGGGAAACCTTGAGCGCGGCCGAGCTGCCTTTCACGCTGGCGCATAACGACACAAAAACCTGAACTCGTGCGTGCGTTCGCGGGCTCAAGGTGGCTTTGGAACCCCTAGAGCGGTCAGACGCGCGGCCATGTCCTTGCCCGCGAGAAAAGGCCTGACCTCGTCGTCTACCCACAGGATCTTGCCGGCTGGGTCGATGTAGAAGGTGGTGCGACTGGCGAAGAGGTTCATCGTGAGCACCCCATAGGCACGCGCGGTCACTTTTTCAGGATCCGCGAGTACGGGAAAGGTGGCCTCGTTTGCCTCGGCGAAACGCCGGTTTGTATCGGCATCGTCCGTGCTGGCCATGAACAGCACGAAATCGAACTTTGACAGAAGTGCGCCGCTCTCACGGAGCGATCGGCATTCTGCGGTTCAGCCGCCAGTGAAGGCCTTGGGAAACCACGCAATCACAACGTGACGTCCCCTGTAGTCAGACAGCTGGTGTTGTTTGCCGTCGGAACCGCTGAGCGAGAAGTCGGGGGCGAGATCTCCCACTTCCAGGGCCGCGACACCGGCTGTTGTGCAGAGGGCCCAGCCCAGCACGAGCGTTCGACAGAAAGCACGAGGGGAAAAACCTGACATGGCGTTTGCTCCGTGAGACACAGTCCCCAGTGTAGTACGCTGTTGCACAGGACGTGCAGCCCGGCTGCGGGCGCACTTGTCGAGCTGTCTACATCGCCGACCAAAAGGACCTTCTTATGAAAGCCTGGGAAATCCGTAACGCTGAAGGTATCGACGCCTTGTCTCTGGTGGACCGACCAACTCCTGTGCCCGGCCCGCACGAGGTGGTGGTGCGGATTCGCGCCGTCTCCCTCAACTATCGTGACCTGCTGCACGTGCTGGGCTTTGCCGATAGCGATCGCTGGCCGCTGGTGCCCTGCTCCGACGGTGCGGGTGAAATCATTGCCGTGGGTGCCGCTGTCAGCCGGTTCGCCGTGGGCGATCGCGTGGCCGGAACCTTCTTCCAGCGCTGGGTGGCGGGTGAGATGACCGAGACCGTCATGGAATCGGCGGTAGGCGGCCGGGTTCAGGGGATGCTCGCCGAACAGGTGTGTGTGCCGGAAGATGCGCTGGTTGCCATGCTGCCGGGGTGGACTTTTGCCGAAGCCGCGACCCTGCCGTGCGCCGCCGTTACCGCCTGGCATGCGCTGGTCACGCGCGGGCACCTTGCCGCGGGTGAGACGGTTCTGGCGCTGGGCACAGGTGGCGTTGCGATGTTCGCCCTGCAGATTGCAAAAATGCATGGGGCGCGCTGCATCATCACTTCGAGCAGCGATGAAAAACTTGCCCGTGCGCGTGCGCTCGGCGCGGACGAAACGGTGAACTACGCAAGACAACCCGATTGGGAAACCCAGGTGCTTGAGCTCACGGGTGGGCGTGGGGT
>JBIKOF010000271.1:0-3762 GCA_044358205.1 Gammaproteobacteria bacterium
TCCGCATCGGCGTGCCAGACCTGCAAATGACCGCTGGTCAGGATGCACTGCGCTTTCGGCAGGCCAGCAACTTCCTCTGCGAGAACATGGGGCGGAATCGCTGCGGACAGCACTTCTTCCTCCCGCTTGGGAGAGCCCGCCCGCCCCAGCACCACCTGGTGTGTGCCGCGTTCCGCAAGCAGATAGGTCTTGGTGCGCAGGTAACGGGTGGTCTGCGCCCGATCTGGCAGCGTGGCGAGAACTTCAGGCTCGATGGGGGCGCTGATTCGCACGCCAATATTCCGATCGCGCGGTGAGAGCATCTCGCGCGCGAGCAAACAGGTTCTGAGCCGTGGATGCACCATGCCCGCAGCCTGAAAGGCGAGACTGTTGCGCCCCTCGATGAAGCAAGGCACTACAGGCACGCCGGTCTGCGTGGCGAGACGCGCTACGCCAAGGTCCCACTCCGGGTCGAGGACGCGTTTCTCGCGCCAATCGAAACTCGAGACTTCCCCCCCCGGAAACATGACCAGCAAGCCTCCACGCCGCAGGTGTGAGAGCGCTTCGCGCGCGGCCCCAGAGTTGAATTTGCGCGCGGCATTCCCGCCGAAGGGATTCACTTCCAGAAAAAGCGGTCTCAGTTCAGCGAATTTGGTCAGGAAGTGATTGGCCATGAAGCGCACGTCTGGTCGGCGACGCAGCAGGATCTCCATGAGGACGAGGCCGTCGAGCCCACCGTGAGGATGATTGGCGACAAGCATGCAGCCGCCGGTGGCAGGCACATGTGCCAGATCGTCGTCTTCAATGAACGGGACGACCCCGAGCTCCGCCAGGGCCAAACCGGCAAACTCCCGCGGACTGGTAGCCGTCGGAATGCGGTGATACCGCTGGGTGAGCGCGCTGAACCCCAGCACGCGATCGGCCAGGACGCCGCAGGCATGGCGCACGGGTTGCGGCCACGCGGGCAGGTAGGGTTCAACGGAAAACTGGTCGCGGGGGGGGTCTTGATTCGTGGGCATCAGCACATCAGGCCATCGGAGTAGAGAGACGGATCATCACAGGGGTCGCAGGCTGCGCCGATGACGTGTCAGGGTTGTTACAATCGGTACCATGAGAATACCAGCCCCCCATGCTATTGACGGCACCCTCGCTAGACGAAGCGCGCCCGGCAGGTGCCAAAAACGTCGGCCGATACTATACGCCGCGCGGCGCTCGCCCGCATGCCCCACGGCTCGACGGGGGACGATATGAGCCGCGGCTGGTCGGTCGATGCCTTGCCTTGGGACACGCTATGTCCCGAGCGGGTGGAGACGGCGCTGCTGGAGACGGTCAAGACTGCGGCGTTGGTCGAGGCCAACAGTGCCGATTATGTGACCTACCTCTGCAACGTATTCCCGGACGATGCCGCGTTCCGCGAAGCGGCCGAGATTTGGGGGGTAGAAGAGGCGCAACACGGTGAAGCACTCGGTCGCTGGGCGGAATGCATTGACCCGGACTTCGACTTCGCCGCAAGCCTTGCCCAGTTCAGGGCGGGCTACCAGCTGCCCCTCGATGTTCAGGCGTCGGTGCGCGGCTCACGTGCCGGTGAACTCGTCGCGCGTTGCGTGGTGGAATCGGGTACCTGTTCCTTCTATTCCGCCCTGCGCGACAGTACGACCGAACCAGTACTCAGGCAGATCTGCCATTCCATCGCCCAGGACGAGGCCGGGCACTACCAGCTGTTTCGCCTGCATCTGAAGCGATATCTCAAGGGCCAGCCCCTCAGTTTCCGCGCACGCCTGCGCGTCGCCCTTGGTCGGGTTCAGGAAACAGGGGATGATGAACTGGCTTACGCCTACTACGCAGCGAACGTCTGGCCGCGCGGCAGCGTTCCGTACGATCGCAAAGCCTGCGCCGATGCCTACTGGCAGCGGGCCATGTCACGCTACCAGCAGCGGCATGTGCTGAGCGCGGCGCGCATGATCGCGACGGCTGTCGATCTGGCACCGGGACGACGTTGGCTGAAATGGCTCTCAAGCGCCCTGTGGCGCGTCCTGCAATGGAAGCTGGCGAGGATGCAGGCGGCTTAGGGCTCGCGCTGATAACGCCGCCAGACAAACGGTACCCATAGCTGGGCCAGCCAACTCGTGGGCATCTTCTCGGGAATGCCAATCACACCCAGACGCTCGACGGGACGGATGAAGAACGTGCCGAAGAGCTGATCCCACAGCATCAGGTTCTGGCCGTAATTTCGATTGCCTTCCTCCAGCTTCATCGAGTGATGCCAACGATGCAGGTTAGGCGTGTTGAAGACATAGCTCAGCGGGCCACAGCGGGTGTCCACATTGCAGTGCGTGAGCACGCCGATATAGGCGGTGATTGCGCTGACCAGAATGATCGCATCGAAGCTGATACCACTGGCGAGCAGGAAGGGCACACTCGCCAGCACGCTCAGGTTCGAGTCGACAAAGTGAAAGCGCCCGGTGTTGACCAGCCACAGCCTGCGCACGCTGTGATGGACCGCATGAAAACGCCACAGAAGTGGCCATTCGTGGGAAAGCCGATGTGCCCAGTACAACCCGAATTCGGCCGCCAGCAGTCCGGCACCTGCCTGCAATAACAAAGGTTGGCTCGCTAGCCAGCTCGCCTCGCGATGCTGGAAAAACGGCAGCCCCATCAGCTGCACGATGGTGAACTGCACCAGTCCCTTGTTGAGCAGCGTATGGCCCAGATCGGCAGGGATCTGACCATCGTTGTGCTGCCATTCGGGTCGGTAGGGCAAGACCCGTTCTAGCAGCAGCAGCCAGCCGATGATCCACAGATACGACAGATTGAAGAACACCAGTTCGGGCTTCACTGAAAATCCGAGGATCGGCACATCTTCCGTGCGCTGAAAGCCCACCGCAAGAATGGCGCATGAGGTGGCGAGCAAGGCCGGCCACGCGAGAACACTGAGAAGAAATTTCATTCGACCTCTGTCCCGCGACGCGTCAGCGCGCGGACTTGCAGCGCTGACGGACAGCGGTGCTCACCGTGTAAGACTCTTTGCTGGTATCGCGCGCGAGCCCGCAGACGACCGCTGTGTCCACGCGCAGTCCTCCGGCGCCCTGTGCAATGGTGAATTCGTAACGCGGGCTGCAGTTGCCGCCGCACTGGGCATAGAGTTGTTTGCCGAGTTCGCCCCGGCCCTGCGAGAACTCCATCACCCAGGCATTTAGATTTTCCACGGAATCGAATTCCTGTGTGGGGTAGCGTAGGGGCTTACGGGTGGTTTCTGTTTCCAGTTTCAGGCACAGCGCCTGCTGCGAAGCCTTCGGGACAAAATCCTTGGGGGTAACGCGGTAGACCACTTCAAGTTGGTTTTCCGGAATGCATCCCTCACCGCAGGCCAAGGGGTTCTTGGCCACCGCCTGATCGAGCGCCTCGGAAAGCAACTTGGCCGCAACAGCGCGGATGGACTTGGGGTGCTCGGCGAGGTTGTAGAGGATACCGGCGGAGCCTTCGCGACTTTCCAGCGGGTGCTCAGGCGTGGTCGCCGGGCAGCTGAGGCCAGGCTTCGTAGTGCCGCGGGCGGCAGCGAGCCCCGCATCTCCATTGGCATGGACGGATGGCGCGAGAGTTCCTGTAAGCACGGACAAAAAGACTGCGAGGCGGACGTTGATGGCGAGGCTCCCAAGCTGGAGCCTTATGCTAATACAAGTTCCCCGCGCTACCTAAGGTGGAATGTGCAGCACTCGGGATCTGCACCGAGCCGGCGCCGACTGGGACCGGGTCGGCGCCGATCGGGCTAGGTCAGGTTGGTGA
>JBIKOF010000007.1:0-12773 GCA_044358205.1 Gammaproteobacteria bacterium
CCGCGTGCTCTGCGGCCATCAATGACCTTATAGATGATGTGTTCCAGACGGGCTTTCACGCTGCGCGCGCGCCGATTGTGCGGCGTCGGCACGAAGGGATAGAGCGAAAAGAATGCGGCAAGCGTCTTGGTGTTGATGTTGATGACATTGATGCTATCGGCGACTTCTTCTGCGTGCTCATCGATTTCAGAGCCGAAAAGTGTTGCGGCCACAATCTGGAAAGTGATTTTGCTCATATCACGATCGAGCGGGACTGGCTCGTCTGGTCGAAGGTTTTCCCAGCGCTTGGCGAGGGCCGCCGTATAGGCATTGATTGCCTCGTCGAACGCGTTCACCACTTTGTGGTGAAACATTGGCTGCATCAGCTTGCGCTGGCGTGCCCAGTGATCTCCATCGTTAGTGACGAGTCCCTTGCCGAGGGTCTGTTGAAGGACGCGGTAGTCGTACAGATCTTTCGTGAAATCTGGATGGGCCTGACTCAATACCTGGCGCACATGGTCGGGGTTATTGAGCATGAAGATCGTCATCAGCCCTTTCCATACGACCACATCGCCGTAGGTCAGGAAGAGATGGTGCATGTACGCCGCCGGGTCCTGACCGTATGCCAGCATGCCGCGCAGGAAGCCAGGCCCTGGAGGCTCGGGAAGTCGGGACTTGGGATGGGCAGTAGCAGTGGTCATGGCGCGGCGTTCCTGAATGTCGGTGGAGTAGGGCCATTCCGCTCGCGGAGAGAGCCCGGCTGGTATAGTGCGCCGGGCCAATTTCCCTCACAAGCAGGTTTGTATGCGTCTCAGTATTTTCATCAATTCCCTGATTTTGGTGCTGCTTTCGGCAACCTCGCAGGCCAACGAGACGGCGGTCCCCGAACCCGCAGTTCTGGCCGCGCGGCTCATGGAGGCGGCCGATGAACGACGGGCATTTCCGGAGTTGGCGCGAGAATATCCCGCCCTAGACGACTCAATGCTGTTCACGATTCAGGATCTGTTCGTGCAAGACGTGGTCGCGGCCGGCGCGAAGATCGGTGGATTCAAAGGCGGATTCATTCCGGTGGCCTCAGTGGGCGGAGTTTTGTTCGAAGGCGGTTTCCTCGATTCGCCGGCACAACTGGACACGAAAGACTTCTTCGCATTGTTGATTGAGGCCGAGATCGGTTTCGAGTTTTGCGAAGCCGTGACTGCCCCGCTCGCCGACGTGGCGGCGTTGCGTGCCAAGGTGTGCCGGCTGCGGCCAGCCGTCGAACTCCCTGATGCAGCACTCGCTGATCTCGAAGCCATGAAGACCGACCTGCCGCGTCTGCGAAGGGCCTTGATCCCTCCCAACATGGCAACACGCAATGTGCTACTCGGTGCACCGGTACCCGCAGACTCGGTGGATGTGAACACCTTACCAGTCCGAACCCTGCGCAATGGTGAGCTCATCGGTGAGCGCAAACCCGGCGCGCCAGTGCCCGACCTATGGGAAAGCGTGCGCTGGATTGTGAACGCGCACGCGCTCGCTCGAGGTTACACCATCGCGGCCGGCCATATCGTCATTCCGGGAAATCTCACCGGCCTGCATGCGGGAACACCAGGTCAGTACGATGTGGACTACGGCCCATTGGGCAAGGTCAGGGTGGACGTCCGGTGAGGGTTCAGTTGACCTTGCGGTTGTGATCTGTCCAGTAAGGTTCGCGCAGCACGGTTTTCAGGATTTTCCCCGCGCCTGACAAGGGCAGCGGGCTGTCCCGGAACTCAATCGACCGCGGACATTTAAAGTCTGCGATGAGGCTTCGGCAGTGGGCCATCAGCGCCTCGGCGTCTGGCGCCGCGCCTGGCTTTGCGACCACCACGGCGTGTACCCGCTCTCCCCACTTTTCGTCGGGTACTCCAATGACGGCGCATTCGCCAACAGAAGGGTGTGCATACAAGGCGTTCTCGACTTCTGTCGAGTAAACGTTCTCGCCGCCGCTGATGATCATGTCCTTCAGTCGGTCGCTGATGTAAATGAAACCCTCGTCGTCCATCCAGGCCCCGTCGCCCGTATGTAACCATCCGCCGCGGAGGGTGTTTGCAGTCTGCTCCTGCATGCCCCAGTAGCCGCGCATCACGTTGGGTCCGCGCGCGACGACTTCACCCACGGTCCCGCGGGGCACTTCCCGGTCGTTCTCATCGACCACCTTAACCTCGACGCACGGAATGGCCTTCCCGGCTGAGCGCAGACGACCAGCCAACGGGCCTTCTTTTACGTGATAGCGCGCTTCCAACAGGGTGATCATGGGCGCGGCTTCCGTCTGGCCGTAGAGCTGGGTGGGCGTGCAGTCGGGGAGCTGCTCGAACAGCCGGAACAGAGTGGCTTCCGGCATGGGCGAGGCGCCGTAGTACAAGCGGCGCAGCTCCGGCAGCCCGGCACTGGTCTGCTCCAGATGGTCGAGCAGCATCTTGATCATGGTCGGCACCAGCAGGATATCGCTCACGCCATGGCGGCGAATGGTGTCCGCGACGAGGGCAGGCTCGAAGCGCGGAATAATTACGTGCGTCCCCCCCAGGAATGTCACCATGTAGATGCACAGCGCATCGGCGATGTGAAACATCGGCGCCGCATGGAGATAGAAAATCCCTGCAGGCAATTGCATCATCGCGGCCAGCTGGAGGCTGTTGGTCACGTGGTTCGTGTGCGTGAGCATCACGCCCTTGGAGCGACCCGTCGTACCCCCGGTGTAGAAGATGCCCGACACATCTTCACCGTTGCGCCCCGTTTCCGGCATTGGATCGTGATGGGTGATGAGGGCCTCGATGCCAAGCGCGCCTGGCGCCATCGAGACCCGCTCGCAGCCCGCGGTTGCTGCAAGTGAAACCGCTACCGCAGCAAAGTGTTCGTCGGTTGCCAGGAGCCTGACGCTGGCGTCGCTCAGTGCGTAGGCCAGCTCCGGCTCCGACCAGCGGGTGTTCAGCGGGACCACGATGCCGCCGGCCCAGGGTACCGCGTAGAGCATTTCCAGGTAGTGGTCCGAGTTCAGACCCAACAGGGCAACCCGCTCGCCAGGCGCAAGACCCAGGCTGCGCAGGGCTGCCGCCAACCGCGCGACGCGTTCGTGGAATTCACGCCAGGTGCGCCGCCGCTCACCGCAGAGTGTGGCGATCCGCTCCGGCTGTTGCTGCAGATTTCGAAGCAGGGACTGGGTGACGCGCATCGGGACTCTCCGCGGGGATCGCCCGGCAGTGTAAGGATTTCCTGCAGGCGGGCAATCCTGAAGCGCTGGAGGTGGGGCGGGGGGCGCGTGCTAACATCGCGCCCCCATGCTGCATTTCCCCGCCATCGATCCCGTCGCCGTTCGGCTGGGTCCGCTGGCCGTCCACTGGTATGGGCTTGCCTATCTGGCGGGCATCGGTTGTGCCTGGCTCCTGCTGGGTCGCCGCGCGGCGGCCGGGCATGGGCCGCTCTCGCGGGAGCAGGTGGGCGATCTGGTTTTCGCCTTGGCGCTCGGCGCCGTGCTCGGCGGACGTCTGGGCTACATCCTCTTTTACAACCCGCAGGAATACCTTCGTGACCCGCTATCAGTCCTTGCGGTCTGGCGGGGCGGCATGTCGTTCCATGGGGGTGTACTCGGCTTCGTGACGGCGCTTGCCCTGCAGGCGCGACGCACTGGGAAAGGCTTTCTGGTCCTCGCGGATTTTGTCCTGCCGGTCGTCCCCATCGGGCTCTTTTTCGGACGCCTCGCCAATTTCATCAATCAGGAACTCTGGGGACGTGCGAGCGACCTGCCATGGGCGGTCCTTTTCCCCCACCCCGCCGCAGGGGGCATCCCCCGTCATCCCTCCCAGCTCTATGAAGCGCTCCTGGAGGGCGTGGTACTCGGATTACTGCTCCATTTGCTGTGGCTTAAACGGTCCGCCGTCGGAACCGTGGCGGGTTCATTTCTGCTGGGATACGGTATTTTTCGCGGCGCGATCGAGTTCCTGCGGGAGCCCGATGCGCATATTGGCTATCTGTGGTCGGACTGGTTGACCATGGGGCAGGTGCTGTCCTTGCCGATGGCGGGCGCAGGACTGTGGCTCATCCTGCGCCGGCGCAGTCTCTCCACCTGATTGCGGGGAAAGCATGCAAACCTATCTCGACCTCTTGAGGCATGTCCGCACCACAGGCGTGCGCAAGCAGGATCGCACCGGCACCGGGACCCTCAGCGTCTTCGGCTATCAGATGCGCTTCGACCTGCGACACTCTTTTCCTCTGCTCACCACCAAGAAGCTCCACCTGAAGTCGATCATTCACGAGCTGCTGTGGTTTCTGCAGGGTGGCACCAATACGGCCTACCTCAACCAGCATGGCGTGACCATCTGGGACGAGTGGGCCGATGCCGAGGGAAATCTAGGCCCGGTCTACGGCGCGCAGTGGCGCAGTTGGCATACGGCCGATGGGGGCGTGGTCGACCAGATCAGCGAGGTCATCGAAGGGCTTCGCCACAACCCGGATTCCCGACGCCATGTCGTGAGTGCCTGGAACGTGGGCGAACTGCCGCGCATGGCCCTTGCCCCCTGCCATGTGATGTTTCAGTTCTATGTGGCAGAGGGCGAACTCTCCTGTCAGATGTACCAGCGCAGCGCTGATGTCTTCCTGGGTGTTCCCTTCAACATCGCGTCCTATGCCTTGTTGACGCTGATGATCGCGCAGGTCTGCGGGCTGCGGGTAGGCGATTTCGTCCACACCCTCGGTGACGCGCATCTCTACCTCAATCACCTCGAGCAGGCAGATCTGCAACTTTCACGACAACCGTTTCCGGCACCTCGGATGCGGCTGAATCCTGATGTCCGGTCGGTATTCGACTTTCGGTACGAGGATTTCACGCTGGAAGACTATCGATTCCACCCGGCGATTCCGGCGCCGATCGCGATATGACCAAGGGCATCACATTGGGAAGTCATCTTCCGTCCACCGGATATAACATCTCGATATGCGTGTGAATCTGGTGGTGGCCGTTGCCCGCAACGGCGTCATTGGGCGCAAGGGACAATTACCCTGGCGCCTGCCCTCCGATTTGCGCCAGTTCCGGCGCATTACGCTCGGACATCCCGTGGTGATGGGGCGAGTGACCCACGAGTCCATTGGCCGTGCCTTGCCGGGTCGGCGGAATGTCGTGATTACCCGCGACTCCTCACGGGTGGCCGTCGGCTGTGAGGCCGTCGCGTCACTCGAGGCGGCGCTCAAGCTGCTAATGGATGAACCCGAAGTGATGATCATCGGGGGGCGCGGCTTGTATGCCGAGGCGCTGCCAATGGCAGACCGTCTCTACCTCACCGAGGTACTCGCGGATGTCGAAGGTGATGTCAGCTTCCCGCCGTTTGAACCGGCAGATTTCAGGGAACTGGAATGTGTGGGGCACCCGGCTGAGGAGGGCGACGAATTCGCATGCCGTTTCCGCGTTCTGGAGCGCGTCAACGACTGACGCCCGGAACGCTGAAGCGGGCGCCGTCCTCCAGACGCAGGGCGGTGAGACGATCGCCCCAGACTGCGCCAGTGTCGAGCGGGTGGACTCGGTACCGGGTCTCTTCTTCGCTGGAGAGGCGTAACGTCGACCAGTGGCCGAAGACGATCCGTGCACCTGCGTTGGCCCGCCCCGGCACAGCAAACCATGGCATCAGTCCCGGCCCCGCCTGTGCGGGACTTTCCTTGTGCTTCAAATCGAGTTGGCCGTCGTCTGTGCAGAAACGCATGCGCGTGAGCGCATTGATGATGAAGCGCAGCCGGGGGATCCCGACAAGCTCGGGAGACCAGCGATCGGGCGTGTTGCCGTAGATGGCGCTGAGAATTTCTGAGTGCGAAGGGCCGCGAAGCGCTATCTCCACCTCACTTGCACGGCTTGCCGCTTCGCTAACAGTCCAGGTGGACGGGATTCCCGCGTGAACGAGGCTGATGTTCAGCACCGGGTCGTGATGAAACAGCGGTTGGTGGCGTAACCAGTCCAGCAGTTCGACGCGATCGGGTGCAGTCAGAATGTCGTCCAAGGTATCGCCCTTACGGGTTCGGCCTTCCGAGGTAAGCGCCACCGCGAGCAAATGCAGATCGTGGTTGCCGAGCACGGTGGTCGCGCACTCACCCAGCCCCCGAACTCGGCGCAGGGTCCCCAGGCTGTCAGGGCCGCGATTGACCAGATCCCCGGTAAGCCAGAGCCGATCGCGGGCGGCATCGAACTCAATACGGGCGAGCAGCCGTTCGAAGCAATCGAGGCAGCCCTGCAGATCGCCGATGGCGTAGGTAGACATAGGATCCTGCTTAATGCAGGACGTGCGGCATGGCCAATCTGAACGGCGCTATCGGCGCATCGAAGTTGCTGCCGTCGTCGCGCACCATCTGGTAGGACCCCTGCATGGTGCCGAAGGGTGTTTCCAGGACGGCGCCGCTGGTGTAGCGAAAGCTTTCACCCGGTTCAAGGTAAGGCTGTTCACCAACCACCCCATCGCCCCTGACCTCCTGCACTTTCCCGGTGGCATCCGTGATGACCCAGTGGCGTGAGAGCAGCCGCGCGGGAACCGGCCCCCGGTTGCTGATGGTGATGGTGTAGGCGAAGGCATAGCGCTTGCGCGCGGGTTCTGACTGCTCGGGAATATAGGCGGTTTCGACGCCAATCTGGATGGGATCGGGAACGTCGTGCGTGGCGTCGCGTGGCAAGGGCATTCTCGCGCGAAATGAACAGACCGGGAATCTAAGGGAAGCTTTCAAGAAGCGCAAAGTCCGGCTTTGTCCCCGCGCTCCAACCGCCGCAGGCTCAGGGCCTCGGCGATGTCCTGAACGCCAATGTCCGTCGAGCCCGCAAGGTCTGCGATGGTTCGTGCGACCCGTAGCAAACGGTGGAAGCCGCGTGGCGAGAGTTGCAGGCGGGAGAATGCCTGCTCGAGCAGGCGCCGCGCTGCAGGCACCAGCAGCGCATGCTGGTTCAACTCCGGCACCGAGAGTCGGGCATTGGCGCAGCGCTGCCGCGCCGTGGCGAGCGCCCTTGCCGCGGCCACGCGGACCGCCACCGCGGCAGTTGTCTCGCGCTTGGTGGAGGTCCCCGCGAGCCAGTCGGGCTCACGGGCAATCTCGAGGTGGAGATCGATCCGGTCGAGCAGGGGACCGGAAACACGTGCCCGATAGCGATCTATCCTGTCCGCCGGACAGAGGCAGCGTCCCGAGGGGTCGCCTGCATAGCCGCAAGGACAAGGATTCATCGCGGCGACCAGCTGGAAACTTGCGGGGAATGTCACCTGTCTCAGCGCTCTGGAAATTGTCACCATCCCGCTTTCCAGGGGCTCTCGCAGCACCTCCAGAACCCGTCGCTCGAATTCCGGCAATTCGTCGAGGAAAAGTACCCCGAGATGGGCGAGTGACACCTCGCCCGGACGCGGCACACTGCCGCCGCCGATGAGGGCAGGAGCCGAGGCCGTGTGGTGTGGAGCTCGGAAGGGTGGCGTGTGCCAATCGAAACTGGCAGGTGCGTGTCCGGCCAGTGAACGAATGATCGCGGACTCCAGCGCTGCGGGCTCGTCGAGTGCGGGAAGCAAGCCTGGCAAGCGCGTGGCGAGCATGGTTTTTCCGGTGCCCGGCGGTCCAATCATAAGCAGGTTGTGGCCGCCTGCAGCGGCAATCTCGAGTGCCCGTCGTGCAGCGGCATGTCCCTGTACGTCCTCCAGATCCGGCGGTGTCCGGTCGGTCGCGCGGTCGACGGACGAGATGGATAGCGGCAATGGAGGGCCGCCCGTAAGGTGCGCGCACAGGACACGAAGATCGGGCGGGGCAACCACGCGCGCATCGCGCGCAAACCCTGCCTCAGGCGCATCTCCTGGCGCACATACGAGGGTTCGACCTTCCTGTCTCGCCGACAGTGCCGTCGGCAGGATGCCACCCACGGGCCGCAGTGCGCCGGTGAGCGCGAGCTCCGCACAGAATTCGTGGCGGGAGAGCGCTTCGCATGGAACCTGTCCGGAGGCGGCAAGGATTCCAAGCGCGATGGCGAGGTCGAACCGGGTACCTTCCTTCGGCAGATCGGCGGGGGCAAGATTGATGGTGAGGCGGCGCTCCGGGAAATCAAAACCGGCATTCAGGATGGCGGAGCGAACGCGCTCCCGGCTTTCGCGGACGGCGGTCGCGGCCAATCCAACAAGATTGAATGCAGGGAGCCCGCCGGTGAGATGAACTTCGATAGTGACCAGCGGAACGCTGAGTCCATACCTGGCCCGGGCGTAGGAAATTGCCAATGACATGGGATGAATTCCTTTTCATCACGCGCATTAGATGCGCAGGGTGGAACGGCACACATCCTGTGTGCCGCTGTACTCCCCGACGCAGTGCCGGGGTGTCAGGTGTGGGTCAGCCTTTGCGCTCCAGTTCCGCCACCAAGGCTTCCAACTTCTCCAGTTTTTCGCGGGTTCTCGCGAGCAACGCCGTCTGGGCGTCGAACTCCTCTCGGGTCACGAGATTCATCCGGGCCAGCCAGGATTCCAGAAATACCTTGAGGCTCTGTCGGACCTCATCACCGGCAAGTGCGGCGGATTCCGGCAAGAGGGCGCGAAGCTGGTCGGCCAGCTGATTCAGATTGGGTCTCGTCATGTCTACATTAAACGTGAGGCACCTTGGCTTCGTCCAGTGGCCTCATTCTGGAGCGCGCGCACGACTTTGGTGCTATGAATAGACAATCTGTGGGAACACCATCGGCTGCGGTTGGTGACCGGGACCGGGAATCCCGGGCTGGAGCCAGAAAAATTCCTCACGGCGGCAGCCCAGGACGGCAAAAGTAATATTTTTGCCGTGCGTGGCTTGGGTAACGAAGCCGGATGGCACGCAAGCTGCAATCGTTCCAGCAAGCGCAGAAAAGGCAGGGGAAACCGGCCGAGGCCGCCGTCCGCCCTTCATGGCTTGTCCCTGAAGACGCGCTCGCCGGATTCGTTTAGCGTAAAGTCGCGCAAGACGAATCACGGGTGGCCGCCCCGCAACCTAGACACCCTGGCTCCGCGCCAGGCTGCTACCGAACGGCGTTTATGAACTGGGAGTCGAACGATGAAACTTGTGACCGCGATTATCAAACCTTTCAAGCTCGACGATGCGCGTGAAGCCTTGTCGGAGATTGGGGTGCAGGGCTTGACCGTCACCGAAGTTAAAGGCTTCGGTCGCCAGAAGGGTCATACGGAGCTTTACCGTGGGGCGGAATACGTGGTGGATTTCCTGCCGAAGTCCAAACTTGAAGTGGCCGTGGCGGATGACAAAGTCGACGAGGTCATTGAGGCCATCGCCAAGGCAACCAACACCGGGAAAATCGGTGACGGTAAAATCTTTGTGACTGAGCTGGTCAACGTTATTCGTATCCGGACCGGCGAAACCGGCACCGACGCAATCTGACCCCCCCAGACAGGGCTGGGGCATGCCCCAGCCTGCAACCGCACCTGCCCGCGCCCCTTCTTGGGGCGCCATCTTCCACGTCCGCCCACGAATAGCGCGCGGTAGCCTCCCAAAGCGGAAGTTCTGCTCCCCCCATGGCCTTTGAGTTTGCCGTTCCGCGGTGCATGGCACAGGGCTTGCTGCACCTTTCTGGCGCGCCGAGCCGAGTCCTGCGCAAGGCGCATGACACTCAAAACCAGACTTTCTCGGGGAAAATCATGTTTATGTCGACCGCGTGTTCGCGAATCGTTCGTGCGTTCCTATCGCTTGTGCTGCTGCCAACGCCCTGTTTGGCCGACGGAGGGACGGACCCCGCCAACACCGCTTGGCTACTCACTTCCACCGCGCTGGTCCTGTTCATGACCTTGCCGGGACTCGCGCTGTTCTACGGCGGGCTGGTGCGAAGCCGTAACGCCCTGTCCATCCTGATGCAGTGCGTCGCCCTCGCCTGTATCGCCTCGCTGCTCTGGTTCGCTGCGGGCTACGGGCTCGCTTTTGGCAACGGAGGAAGCCTGAATGCATTCATCGGCAGCGGACGCTGGTTTCTGGCGGGGCTGGAGCGGGACTCGGTGACCGGGACGATTCCGGAAAGCGTGTTCCTGATGTTTCAGATGACCTTTGCGATCATCACCCCGGCACTCATCATTGGCGGGTTCGCGGAGCGCATGCGTTTCTCCACCACCATCCTGTTCAGCGGGCTGTGGTTGATGCTCGTCTATGTCCCTGTGTGCCACTGGGTGTGGGGCGGGGGCTGGTTGATGGAGCTCGGGATCCTCGACTACGCCGGGGGCACCGTGGTCCACGTGAACGCAGGAGTCGCGGCGCTTGTGGCTGCTGTGATGCTGGGCCGCCGACGCGGTTTCCCGGAGGTCGCAATGGCGCCACACAGTTTGGCGCTGACGGTGATGGGTGCCTCCATGCTGTGGGTGGGTTGGTTCGGCTTTAACGCCGGCAGCGCACTGGCTGCGGACGGCGCGGCCGGCATGACGATGCTGGTAACCCATCTCTCTGCCGCCGCAGGCTCCCTAGCCTGGATGGCGATCGAATGGCGCCGATATGGCAAACCCAGCGTACTCGGCATCGTCACCGGTATGGTGGCGGGGCTCGGGACCATCACTCCGGCGTCGGGTTTCGTATCGCCCGCAAGTGCGGTCGTCATTGGTGCGCTCGCCGGGGTCATCTGCTACTTCAGCACCCATGTGTTGAAGCGGGTACTCAAGATCGACGATTCGCTCGATGTTTTTCCAGTTCACGGCGTGGGTGGGATCATCGGCACCCTCTTTGCCGGAATCTTTGCTTCGGCCGAGCTGGGCGGGGTGGGCTATCGCGAGGGCGTCACGATGCTCGAGCAGGTTGGCGTTCAGGCTTTGGGCGTACTCGCGACCTTTGGCTGGTGCGCGCTGTGCACCTGGTTCCTGCTGAAGATGCTCGCGTTCGGGCCCGGACTGAGGGTGAGCGACGAGGCAGAGACCGAGGGCCTGGACCTGAGCGAACACGGAGAACGCGCTTATACCCTCTGAAGCGAATCTCCTCCGGACAGATTGCGATCCCGGAGTTCCTCGTGGAACTCCGGATCACCGGTCAAGCGCCCCTCTGCGCGCAGACCGGAGCCTGCAGACTGGCAGCTTAGAGCGCTTTGTGGGCCCCGTCGCAGAAAGGAGCATTCTGGGTTTTCTTGCAAGCGCAGAGCCACACCGTTTTCTTTTCTTCCAGCTTGAAGGCCTTCGGCGTGAATTCAGTACCCTTGTGCGCACCATCGCAGAAGGGCTGCTTCTGGGACTGACCGCACGAACACCACCAGTACTGGCCAGCTTCGAGGTCAAGCTTGATCGGGGTCTTCTGTGGACTAATGGGCTCGGCCATGGATTTCGCTCCGGGAAAAGTTAGATGAATGCGCGGCAGCGCGCGCGGACCCTACAATAAGCGAGCCGATCGAGGCTCACAATCCGGAAGTCGAGTGGTCCGATGCGTTTACCTCCGTTGCTTGCCGAAGCCCGCTTCTGCGCGGTCATCGGCTTTCCCGTCGCTCACAGCAAATCACCGCTCATTCACCGCTATTTTGCCGAACAGCGCGGGCTCGCGCTGCAGTACGAGCGAATTGAGGTGGCGCCAAGCGCGCTTGCCGAAGCGCTGGCCGCCCTGCATGCCGCGGGTTGTCGGGGCGTGAACGTGACCCTTCCGCACAAGGAAGCCGCGGCGTTGCTAGCGGAGACGCCCACGGCACGTGTTAAGCGCACCGGCGCTGCCAACACCCTCTGGTGGGACCAGGAGGGCCGCCTCCATGCCGACAACACCGACGGCCGTGGTCTCTGTCGCGACCTTGGGCACTGGGGCATTGATCTGCGCGGGGCCCGTATTCTGATTCTCGGAGCGGGCGGGGCCGCGATGGGCGTGATGCCTGACCTGCTGGAGGCCGAACCCGCTGTTGTGCAGGTATGGAATCGCACCGCCGAACGCGCGGCGGCGCTGTGTGCAAGGTTTGAGGGAGGGGGTACCAAGATCCAGACCCTCGACGACGGGGCATCGGTTCCGCAGCCGTTCGATCTGGTGATCAATGCGACGTCCGCCGGAGTACAGGGCTCAGCCCCCCCGGTGCCCGCAAATGCGCTTGGGAAGGCAACCGCCTGTTACGACATGTTCTATGGCACTCGTCCGACGGCTTTCATGGACGCCTGCCGGCGCGCGGGCGCATCGCGGTGCCGGGATGGTCTAGGCATGCTCGTAGAGCAGGCGGCCGTCTCATTTGAGCGCTGGCACGGCTGGCAGCCGGAGACTGCCCCCGTGCTGGCGGCACTGCGCCCTTATCCATCCGAATCCTGAGCTTGAGCATGCTACGGCGGCCGGAGAGCGTTCTGCGCTCGCGATGGGCTTGCGGCGAGTGCGCATGCGCCGGGTAGCGAGCTCGCGACGCTCGATACCGGCGTGTGGGAACGCCGGATGTCAAGCTTTATGCACACTGGTGCGTTGCAAAGCCCGAAAAACCCGAATTTAGTCTGTTTTCGCGGGTTTCTACATTCATAAATCAATGCAAGTAATTGATTTTAATGATTTCTAATGAAACTGAACAGAAAATGACCGATTTGAACAAGGTCACGTTCTGACGCGCAGATGGCGTGCTTGAAACCGGTTCATCCACACAGTTATCCACAGAATCTGTGGATAAGGCTCCAAGCGTTCAGGACAGCCGCGGGAATCCTGCGAGTGCGATGTACTGGGCAACAGTGACGTTCTCTGGCCGGTCGGTGAGCGCAATCCCAAGCCCTTCCAGCGTACCCGGCGCATAGTGCCGGGCAAGGGTCTGGCGGAGCATTTTACGTCGATGGAGGAAGGCCTCAGCGACCAGTTTGCCCAGCGCCGCGAATTCAGCCGCGGGCGGTGGCAGCGGGCGG
>JBIKOF010000273.1:0-3728 GCA_044358205.1 Gammaproteobacteria bacterium
CACGTCGAGGCATCCGAACTGGCGACCCCTCATTCTTCGAGTAAGCGGGCCAGTGTCTTGCAGTCCGCGTTGCTGGGTCCTCAAACACAAAGCGTTCGTGCGACCTGTCGCGCGAGCATTGGGTATCTGAACTTCAGAACGAACGGATTTTCGTGGGCGCCATGTAGAGATAGAACTCGACCTGGCCTTCGATGGGCGACACCCCCGGGGTCGCACCCGCCGGATAGTGCTGCGAGAAACCGTTGGAAGCGACGGTATGTGCGAAGTTCAGGCCACCGGCCTGCGCAATCTCTGGTCCGTGAATCTCCAGAAATTCAATGAAGGAATCCCGATCCTGAACCGGTGGTGACAGCGGGTAGTTGGCACCTTGCTGCAGGGCCTGCGCCCCGGCCACCACCTGCGGCAGCACGATGGCGATATGTCCGTTGAACTGGCCCGGCTCGGTGGCAGCCGCGCCAGTCTGGCGTGCGGCGAGCACCAGCCCCCCCGAATTGGCGGCCCGTTGCGCGTCTTCGGCGGAGAGCGCCTGCCAATGAGCAGGGTCGTTCAGCATTCGGTTGCGCTGCTCGGCAGCCACATGACACCAGTCGCCAACGCGAGTCGGCATCAGATTCACACCAAAGACTTCACGGGCCACCCATGCTGCGTAGGCACTGCAGTGCGATGTATACGGAGAGCGTCGGTGCGTCTCGGCGACGACGTATTCGATACAGCCGGGCTTACGCGCATTGACCGCATTGAATCCCTTGGCCTGAACCACGGCGTCGCGCAGAGGCCAACCGACACGGTTACTGTTGGATACATCCGGGTCAAAGGTCATCGCGAACGGCGCAAAGAGGGTCGTTGGGTTCCAGATCTCGATACGCGCCTGGCGTCCCTGGGCGACGACCGCCGGATTGTGTTCATCCGTAAGCCTGCGGCCGGCCACAGCGAGTTCCTGGATGCGCAAGCATGCGGTGAGCGCCTCGGGCACGATGTGCGTAAGAGACGCCACTTTGAGGCGGTCTACCCAGGGGCGCAGCGCCTCGCAGTGGTAGCCATCGTCGCGGGTCGCCAGATAACTGAGGTAGGACGTCTGTGCCGAGACAGACCCGGCACAGAGCAACAGCGCGAGCAGAAGCAGAGCCAGCCGAACTGCGCGCATCGAGATTGCTTAGGCCGCGATCTTGGCCGCAGCCGCCAGCTCCTCGAGCTTGGCGTAATCGAGCACGAAGTCGGGCTTCAGGTCGGGCGTAAGAAACTGCAAGGCGCCGTAGTTGCTGAAGTACAGCTCCGAGTCCTCCGGAAAGAAGGTATCGTCATGCAGGACACCATTCGGCTCATAGCCGTAGTCGCCCGTCGTTGCAGTGACGCCACCCTTGCCCTCGCCGCCTCTTACAAGCATGGTGCCCTTCAACATCAGATACTCGCCACCGCCGAGGTGACGATGCGGCGCAAAGCGTGATCCCGCTGCGCAACGAAACACCACGCTCCAGGCGCCTGTTTCCTGGCTGGTGCGCAACACCTTGAAATCGATCCCGCCCCCAAACTCCCGCCATGGCATCTGGCGCGTGGCGACGTAGGAATCTTCGACCATTTCTCCCCCGATGCTTGTTGTATCGAAGGGTTGAGGATAAGCCCCGAATGCCGTGAGTCAAACCCTGGCCTCTGGATTTGGGGGGCGAGTCTCAAGCGCGGGTCGCGACCGCCTGGTCTCGTGTATCGGCACGTAAAGCATCGACGGAGACCGCGTTCGCGCGCCCCCGTCGCCAGCGGCTTCTCATCCAGCTCAGGAGCGGACGCTCGAGGACAAGGTGCACGAGCGACCCCACTGCGATGGCCATGAGAAGCTGGCAGACCACGAGGGTAAGAACCAGCCATAACGGGCCTGCTGCAAGCCGCGCAACGTCGAGATCCATCCACCAGCGAGCCCCCTGGAGCACCAACGGAAAAGCAATGACGCCGTGAAATAGATAGACAGGATAGGAAGCATCGCCAAGGAATCGCGCCCAACGCACCTCCGCTGCAGGCACGCGCAGGAACAGCCATACGCCCAGCGTCGAAGCCCCCGTCAGCGCGAGGGACGACCCGCTTCTGCCGGCCAGATAAAAAAGCAGTGCGGCGCCCGACGTGGCCACCAGGAATGACGGTACCGCCAACGGAGAGGGGGGGCGATGCCGATAGCACTCGAACAGACCAAGCCCTGCCAGAAAGGCAAGACTGGCGGGTTGACCGTAAAAGCTAGCCCAGACGGGCGCAGCGGGCCAAAAGCCAACGCCCAAAACCGTTCCGCCAATGATTCCGGCCACAAGCCTTAGATGGTAACGGCCGCCCAACATTGCCAATGCGAACACACAGGAAAGCCAGAGCTGTAAGTTGAGGGTCCAGCCCAGGAGGTTCTGCGGCCACCAGGCACCACCGAAATCGGGATTCGCACGAGGGATCATCAGAAAATCGAGCAGGAAGCCTAACAGTCTTGGGTTCAGGTTCCAGTAGAGCTCCCTGAGGTTCTCGGCGGAAGAAACCCACGCCATGACCCAGGGCCAGCAGGCAATCACCAGCGAAAGCCAGTACAGCGGGAGAAGTCTGACTACAGTGCCAACGAGCACTAGCCGCACCCGGTCCATGAGAGACAGCTTGGAGCTTAGACGCGTCACCACGAGCGCTGCAAAGAAGCCACTGATCACAAAGAAAATCTCAACACCGAACGCGGTGATTTTCAGCGGCACGTGGAGGTAGCTGATGGCGTGGACTCCAGCACAAATCACAGCCCCGAGACCGCGCAGATATTGCACGCCAAGCAGATGATGAGGGGGCGGAGTCGGCATGAAGAATTGAAGAAATTAATGGCGTTCGCGGCTTCGACGAAATTAGCGGCGGGTATCGCGTTGGCTTGAAAACGAACACATCCAGACGCACAGCAGCGGAAACCACCTCAAGACAAAAGCGAGTGAGCCGCAAACCTTGTCAGGCAATCCCCGCCTTAGAGACTCGAGATTTATCGATGTGGCTATCTACGATTACTGCAAGACCTGAAACACGGCAACAATGGGTGAAACGCGCGCCCGCCGGAATGCGGCGGTGGCATTTGGCTCGGGATTACGCGCGTTTCGTGGTGCGTGAGCGGCGCAATGCAGAAAACCTGCTCACACGCATCCGGCAGAGGCAGACCGGAGACGCTCTGGACGGGGTATCGCACAGCGTGTTTCGGGGGGGCGCCGTAAGAGTCGCCATATTTGGCTCCTGGGACGGGGGCTGGATGCGAGCGCTCGGGTCCGATAGCGAAGTGTGGCGTAATCTTGAACCGGTGCAGGAGGTGCGCCTTCTCGATGGCGGGCCGCATGAACTCGAAAGCTATGCGGCGGCAGCAGAATCACCGCTGCTGGTGCTGCCGCTGGTCGAGAAACACGCGCTCGCGGTACCGGACGCATTGCGCGTCCGCATCCCGTACCGAGAGGTAATCCAGCTGCTCGCAAATAAAGCCCGTTCGTCTGCTTACATGGCAGAACGCTGGGCCGACTGCCTGCCTGGGGACTACGCAAACCTCGATGAAGTGGTTTACCCCTGCGTAATCAAGCCGGTCCGGGCTTGTGGTGGCGCGGGGATCGCCATCGTCGAATCTCCTGCGGCATTGATAGCGGCACTAGAGTCCTATTGGCTCGCTGGGGAAGCCGCGATCGTGCAAGCATTCGTGCCCGGGGAACGTGAGCAGGTAACTCACGCAATGTGCGCGGATGGGAAACTTTTAG
>JBIKOF010000008.1:0-12686 GCA_044358205.1 Gammaproteobacteria bacterium
CGTCACGCGCGGGTATCAGGGCGAGCGCTGGGCCGTCGATCCTCAGTCGGGCTGTTTTCGGGCGACAGAAGAAACCCTGCCCATGTTGATGAAGGTGGAAACACATAACCACCCGACCGGCATCTCACCCTATCCCGGTGCTGCCACCGGAGCGGGCGGCGAGATTCGCGATGAAGGCGCGACAGGCCGGGGCGCGCGTCCAAAAGCGGGCTTCAGCGGGTTCACCGTTTCCCACTTGCGCATTCCCGGACTGATTCAGCCATGGGAGACCCCACGTGCGATGAATCCGGCTTTGGCCTCACCCCTGCAAATCATGCTCGATGCGCCCCTCGGTGCGGCAGCCTTCAACAATGAATTTGGTCGTCCGGCGCTTGGCGGATACTTCCGCAGTTTCGAACAGACGCTGACCTCAGGCGAACGACGCGGCTACGACAAGCCCATCATGCTGGCCGGGGGAATCGGCAATGTGCAGCTGCGGCATGTGGAAAAAAACCGGCTGTCGGTCGGTGCACGAATTCTGGTCCTCGGGGGACCCGCCATGCTCATCGGGCTCGGGGGCGGCGCGGCCTCCTCGCAGCGTGAGGGTGCAGGCAGTACAGATCTCGATTTTGCCTCCGTGCAGCGTGACAACGCCGAGATGGAACGTCGCGTGCAGGAAGTGATCGATGCCTGCATTGCGCTCGGCGAACACAACCCCATCATCGCTATCCATGACGTGGGCGCCGGTGGCCTTTCCAATGCGGTGCCTGAACTTCTCCACGACAGCGCGCGCGGCGGACGCCTGGAACTGCGAGAAATCCCCAATGCCGAGCCCGGCATGTCGCCGCTCGAGATCTGGTGCAACGAAGCACAGGAGCGCTACGTGCTTGGCGTTGCGCCCGAGCGGCTGCCGGAGATCCTCGCCTTCTGCGCGCGCGAGCGCTGCCCCGTCGGCGTGCTCGGGGAAGCCACCGAGGAAGAACATCTCCTGCTCTCCGATCGCCTCAGCGGCGAGGCCGTGATCGATCTTCCGATGGACGTCTTGTTTGGCAAACCTCCGCGCATGAGCCGCGAAGCGCACAGTCTGAAGTTCGAATCGCGGCCGTTGCCACAAGCCTGGCCGGCCCTGCCCAGCCTGATCGAGCGAGTTCTCGCCTTCCCCGCAGTTGCCGACAAGCGCTTCCTCATTACGATTGGGGACCGGACCGTGGGCGGACTGACAGTACGTGATCAGATGGTCGGGCCATGGCAGGTGCCAGTGGCCGATTGCGCGGTGACTGCACTCGACTACAGCGGCGTGGCAGGAGAGGCCTTCGCAATTGGCGAACGTACACCGCTCGCCCTGCTCGATGGCGCAGCCTCGGCACGCATGGCGCTGGGAGAGGCACTTACCAACCTTTGCGCCGCCCGAATCATGCGACTCTCGGACGTGGTGCTGTCCGCAAACTGGATGGCAGCCGCAGGGCAGCCGGGTGAGGATGCCGTCTTGTACGCCGCGGTCGAAGCCATCAGCGCAGCCTGTCAGGCGCTGGGCGTGTGCATTCCCGTCGGCAAGGATTCCATGTCGATGCGCTCACAGTGGAGTACGCCCAACGGCGTCGAATCGACGACGTCACCGGTGAGCCTCATCGTCTCGGCGTTCGCACCCGTGGTGGATATCGGGCGTAGCCTCACGCCTCGCCTGCTGCCTGATGCCGATTCAGCCCTTCTGCTCCTCGACCTTGGCTTGGGCAACCAGCGCCTTGGTGGATCGGTCCTCGCGCAGGTCTGCGATGGGCTGGCCGGACGGGCACCTGATCTCGATGCACCTGCGGCGCTGGCCGAGGCCTTCGCCGCTATCCAGCTGCTCAATGAACAAGGGCATCTGCTCGCGCTGCACGATCGCGCTGACGGCGGCTTGCTGGTGACTCTCTTCGAGATGGCCTTCGCGGGGCGTTGCGGATTCGAGGTCGATATCACAAGCCTCGGGCATGAGGCGACGGCGGCGCTGTTCAACGAAGAACTTGGTCTCGTTCTACAGATTGCGAGCAGCAGTCTCGGCGAAGTCCTCGCATGTTTCTCACGCTACCCCACCTTGGCGAGGCATGTGCATCGCCTTGGCAGTCCCCGGGTGGAACCTGTGCTCAGAATCACCCACGAGGGGCTGACGCTTTATCAGGACGATCTCTACACCCCGCTCGCCACCTGGACCGCAACCACGCACCGCATGCAGCGCCTGCGGGACAACCCCGCATGCGCGGATGAGGAACTGGCCACCGTGCTCGATCGCGGAGACCCCGGACTGCGGCTCGAGATCCCGGCGCGCTTCCCACGAGGTGTTGCACCGGCGCTCGCACTCACCCGACCGAAGATCGCCATCCTGCGCGAACAGGGTGTCAACGGCCAACGCGAGATGGCCGCCGCTTTCCATCGTGCGGGCTTCGACGCCCACGATGTGCACATGTCGGATCTGCTCACCGGTCGCCAGTCGCTCGCCAGCTTCAAGGGCGCGGTCGCCTGCGGCGGTTTCTCTTACGGGGATGTGCTGGGCGCGGGCAGCGGATGGGCGCGCTCCATTCTTTTCAACGCGCGCACGGAAGCTGAATTCGCGGCATTTTTTGCGCGCCCCGACACCTTCAGTCTCGGGGTGTGTAACGGGTGTCAGATGCTCTCCCAGCTCACCGCGCTGATTCCAGGCAGTGCGCACTGGCCGCGCTTCCTGCGCAACCGCTCCGAACAATACGAGGCACGTCTCGTGATGACCGAAGTCCTGCCCTCAGCCTCGGTGTTGCTCGCCGGGATGGCAGGACTCCAGGCGCCTCTGGTGGTGTCGCATGGCGAGGGCCGCGCAGCGTTTGCCGGTGAGCCCGAAGGCTGCGTGCGATACGTGAATAATCGCGGCGACATCGCCGAACACTACCCGCACAATCCAAATGGCGCTCAGGCGGCCGTGGCCGGCGTGACCTCACGTGACGGTCGCGCCACCTTGATGATGCCGCATCCGGAACGCGTCTTCCTGTCCCGACAGTTTTCCTGGCTGTCGCCCGCGTGGAGAGATTTCGAGTCTCCGTGGTTCGCGCTCTTTGCGAACGCACGGCGCTTCGTCGCTTGACGAACCGGGGCCGCTTCGCCGCGCTGCGCCTTGCCGCCGCCGCCGCGGGGCTGATTTTCCTGTGGAGCCTGTTGCGGCGAGAGTTCGCGTTCGATTTGCCGCGTCTGGATGCCCGCCTCCCAGGCGCGCTCGGGCTCGTCGCGCTCTCGTTCACCTGCTACGCCATGCGCTTCGGCCTCGTGATGCGCAATGGCGGCTTGCGTCTGCGGACGCTTCAGGCCTGGCGGATTTGCGCGGCCGCACAGTTCTACCAGTCGCTCACGCCGCTCTCGGTTGGCAGCGACGTCACCCGCTTTGCGATGTGCCGGACGGCGGCACCTGAACTGCCGCCGCGCAGTCTGATCGTCGCGATCCTGCTCGATCATATCGTGGGCTCGATTGCGCTGCTGTTGCTCGCCCTGCCCTTCGCAAGCCGCCACCTCATCTCCGCCGAAATGCCGGGCCTCGCGCTCGCAGGTGGTGGCGCGGCGCTCGCCGGGTGCGCGATGCTGGCCTGGCGTTACCTGCCAGAGCGGCTGCGTGAGTTGCGACAAACGCTGTCGCGTCATCAGCGCGCAACGCTCTCTGCGGTGGCGCTGTCGCTCGCCATGCACGCACTCCTCGCGGGTGCAGTGGTGATGGTCGCCGGGCTGTGGCAAATCCCGGTGCGCTTCAGCGATGTCGTGGGCGTGCTGGCCTGTGGCGCCTTGCTGCAAGTCGTGCCCGTAAACCTATTGGGGATGCACCTTGGCGATGCGGCCGGCGTTGGTCTCTATGTGCTGGCAGGATTGCGTCTACCGGAAGCTATCCTGTTGACTTCGATCGCCTGGAGCCTGCGGCTGGTCATCGCCCTGATCGGCGGGTTGTGGGACATGGCGAGCGCCGAGCGCGCGCGCCGCGCAGCGTCAGCCGTCCGGCTCTGAGCAAAGCGCGCGCGGCAGACGGTGCAGCGGGGTGTTCACCACGTCCGGGAACCGGCGCATCAACCAGTTCACCAGCCCGTAGCGGCTACGACAGAAAATCGTCAACGGCACCAGACTCGCGCCCACCAGTGCTTTCGCCTCATAGGCCCCGAGTCCCAAATGCAGACGTCTGCTCCCGCGCGCGATGGCGTGCTGGATCACGGCGTCCATCAGCAGGAACCACTCTTGCGCAGGCTCGCCTGGCTCGCGTCCGAAAAACGTGGCGATGGTGTTCTCTTTGTCCGTGACGACCATGCCATGAGCAACCGCAACCCCTTCTCGCTCCGCGACGAAAAGTTGGCTGGCGGCACCGAGACCGGCTTCGAGGGCGCGGTAGTAATCCGGCGTGATTCTTTCGCGCACGAAACGCGAGCTCCGCGCCTGGACTTCCGCCACCTGCGCAGCCCAGCGCTCTGCATCCAGCCCAAAACCCGCACGCGCACTGACCACGATGCCAGCGGCAGCACCCCGGCGCAGCCGACGCAGCACATCACGCCGGTAGCGTGGCTTGAGCGCCGCGAGGTATTGCGCATGACTCTCCCAGGGCAGTTCGAGGCGCGCGAGCGGCATGTTGGACACGCGATTGAATCCGCGTGTGAGGAGCGATGAAAGCGCGTTCGCTTCGTCCGCTTCGAAATCCCGCACGAGCACGAGTGAGCTTCGCTCCGCCCACGCAATGTCGAGGGTGGCGTCCGCCACGCGCTCTGCGAGTTCCATGCGCGGGGCCCCGGGCGCAACGCTGAGCGAAGCCCCGGCCACCAGCGGTGAGGCGCATTCCGTCACACGCGCGGTCAGGAACTCCGGCCAAAGGCGCCGGATCAGTCGCACCACGGGGGCCATGATCGCCGGGAGGAGCTGCGCAAAGTCGGTTCGAATGAGATAGACACAAGCATGCGCCACGATTTCGTTGCGCGCGTTGAATACCACCGGATAGAAAAACCGGCAGTCCCCCGCATCGGCCGCCTCGATGGCCAACAGGTAGGCATGGCTGCGGGTCACCGCAGCCGGCCCTACGATGGCGTCCCAGCGCGCGGCGTCGATGTCCTTGATGGAAGTCAGGATGAGCGTGCGCCACGGCCCTTCAGGTGCCGAACGCGGGGGAGCGGTCGGTCTTCCGGTGAGCGCACTCGCCGAGTTGCGCGCACGTGCAAGCAGTCGATCTGGAGAAAACAAGTCGTGTCCCGGAGCAGTGCTGTGGCGGCGGAGGGTATCACGACCTCGCCTGCCGCATGATAGATTCAGGCCTCCGGCGCGCGCGGCGCGCTTTAAGCCGAGGATCGACCCGTGGCCCGTGCACTTCTGCTCATCGACATCCAGAACGACTATTTTCCGGGCGGCGCCGTCCCGCTGCACGAGATGGAGGCGGCGGCGACGCAGGCCGCACGCCTGCTCAGACATTTCCGGGCACGCGGCGAACCTGTCATTCACGTGCAGCATCTCTCGGTGCGGCCGGGCGCCACTTTCTTCATTCCCGGCACGCCCGGCGCCGAGCATCATGGCATGGTGAAACCCACCGGGGAGGAGCCGGTGATCCAGAAAAACTTCCCCAATTCTTTTCGCGCGAGCACGCTCACCGATACCCTGCTTACTCAAGGAGTGCAGGAGCTCGTCATCGTGGGCGCGATGAGCCATATGTGTATCGACGCCACGACGCGCGCCGCCTTCGACGCCGGCTACACCTGCAGTGTGGCGTCCGATGCTTGCACCACACGGGCACTGCAGTTCAATGGCGAGGAGATCGCTGCGCCCGCGGTGCATGGCGCTTTCATGGCGGCCCTGTCCTCGCCTTATGCGCGCGTCGACAGTACCGCGGCACTCCTTGGGGACTGAACGGGATGCGCGGGCGCAGCCGGGCTGGCAGACGGCCGCCGCCGCCGGCATCCCCTGAAGAACAGGCGCTGTTCCGCGCAGCTGTCGCTGGTGTGCGGCCGCTGGAAGACAACAGCCTTGTGTTCGTGCAGCGGACACCACTGCCGCCACGCTGGCGCAAACACCCGGTGGCCGCAGTTGCCCTGCAGGAACCTTCGGACGTCGAACTCGACGAACGTGACCATCTCGAATATCGCTGCAGCGGCATTCAGATCGCGGTCTGGCGCCGGTTACGGCGGGGCGAATATCCGCATGAGGCCCGACTCGATCTGCACGGCCGCACGGTGGATGAAGCACGCACCTTGCTGACCGGATTTCTGGCGCGCGCGCGGCAGCAAGGCGCCAAGTGTGTGCTGGTGGTACATGGCAAGGGCTTTCGGTCGCCTGGCCATGCGCCAGTGCTGAAACCTCGCGTGGCCTACTGGCTGGCCCACGCACCGGAGGTCACGGCCTATATCAGCGCACAGCCCGCCGATGGCGGGACTGGCGCACTCTATGTTCTGCTGAAGCGCAGTCCCTCCACCGACAGGGATGAGGTGAGCCGATGAAATGGATCCTGTGGGTGATTGCGGTCACCGCCAACGGTAACGCCGTAACGATAGACAAGACGCTGTTCGCGGATGAGATGCAGTGCAAGACCGCCGCCTCGCAAGTAGTCGGCACCAACTCCACTGCGATCGGCTCCAATGCGCGGGTTGAAGCCCTGTGTCTGGAGCGCGGCGAGTGACAGGGCGTTAAAGTCCAGAGGTCAGCGCGGGACCAGCAGGGCGATCGCCAACGCAGCGATGCCTTCGCCCCGTCCAGTGAATCCCATCTTCTCGGTCGTGGTGCCCTTGATATTCACTTGCGCGACGTTGATGCCGAGATCCTCGGCGACACATCGGCGCATGGCCTCGACATGCGGAGATACCCGTGGCTGCTCGCAAATCACAGTCGCGTCGAGGTTGCCCACCGCATAACCGGCCGCCCCAATCACCTCAGCCACCCGTCGTAGCAGGATGCGGCTGTCGATGCCCTTGAACTCCGCGCTGCTGTCCGGGAAATGCCGCCCGATGTCACCCGCAGCCGCTGCACCCAGCAATGCGTCACAGATGGCGTGCAACAGCACATCCCCGTCCGAGTGCGCGGCAAGCCCTTTATCGAAAGGGATACGTACCCCTCCGAGAACGACATGGTCCCCTTCGCTGAAGCGATGGGCATCGTAACCCTGGCCTATCCTCATCCGTGGTTCTCCTCCGCCTGAGCGCGCAGGAAGCAGGCTGCCAGATGCAGATCTTCCGGGCGCGTAATCTTGATATTGTCGGCGCTGCCTTCGACAAGGCGCACGCGGCCACCCGCCTGTTCGATAGCTTGAGCTTCATCGGTCACCAGACGCCCCGCAGTGAGAGCAGCCTCCAGCGCGTGGTGCAGTTCGGCGTGTCGGAACATCTGAGGGGTCAGGGCGTGCCAGACCTGGTTGCGGTCGACTGTCTCCGTGACAAAACCGGCGGCGTCGGCGCGCTTCAATGTGTCACGGACCGCGACTGCGAGAATGCCGCCGACATCACCCTCGCCGGCGAGGGTGAGCAAGCGCGAGATATCAGTTGCGCGCACACATGGGCGCGCCGCATCGTGGACCAGCACCCAGTCATCGGGTCCAAGTTCCGAGGCGAGTGAGCGCAGGGCATTGAGGACCGAATGGCATCGCTCTGCGCCGCCAGTCACGACGCGCAGCGCGGGAAGACGCGGGGCCAGGCCAGGCCAAAGCTCATCATCCGGGGCAATCACGAGCGTGACGCCAGCCAGCCCTCGGTGACAGAGCAAACGCTGGAGCGTGTGCTCGAGAATCGTGCGTCCCTCGAGTTCGAGATACTGCTTGGGCAGGGGCGCGCCCATGCGAGCGCCCTTGCCAGCAGCCGGGACGACTGCCCAGAAGCGCGGGCCGGACGGCTCGGGCATCACCGCGCCGGGGGCTCTGCGGGCAGGGATTCGGCCACGGGTCCCAGATCTGGCACGGGTTCGAGCACCCGATAGAAGATCTCGTTGCGCTTGACCATGCCCATTTCGCTGCGGGCGATTTCCTCGATGGCGTCCATGCCCTCCTTCAGATCAATGACCTCGGCAGCAAGCTTGCCGTTACGGCTGCGCAGGCTGGAGAGTTCTTCCTGCTGGGCGTCGATCTGTTCACCCAAGCGCTGCTGGTCTCGCACACCGCCCTTCCCAAACCACCAGGTAACCTGAAGGCCCAGCAGCAGCACACCGAGAATTGCAGCGAAGAGTCGCAGCATTGTTTGCGCCTAGCCCCCGCTACGCAGCACAGACCGTCCCGGATAGCTGGCGCGGGCACCAAGCTCATGTTCAATTACGAGCAGCCGGTTGTACTTGGCGATGCGGTCCGAGCGCGAGAGCGAACCCGTTTTGATCTGGCCGGTGCCACGCGCCACCGCGATGTCCGCGATGGTGGTGTCCTCGGTCTCGCCGGAACGGTGGGACACCACGGCGGTGTAACCGGCGCGCTGCGCCATTTCGATCGCTTCGAAGGTTTCGGTGAGGGTGCCGATCTGGTTGACCTTGATAAGGATTGAATTGGCGATACGCTCGTCGATGCCCTTCTTGAGAATCCGGGTGTTGGTGACGAAGAGATCGTCGCCCACCAGTTGCACGCGGTCGCCGATGGCCTCAGTCAACAAACGCCACCCGTTCCAGTCGTTTTGATCCATGCCGTCTTCGATGGTCACAATGGGATAGTCTCGTGCCCACGCGGCGAGCATGTCGGCCATTTGGCGGCTGTCGAGATGGAGATTTTCCGATGCCAGATGGTATTGCCCCCCGGAGTAGAACTCCGAGCTTGCGACATCGAGGCCTAGCACCATGTCCTTGCCCAAGGTGAAGCCGGCCTTACCGATAGCATCCGCGATGAGATCGAGCGCCGCGCGATTAGACGGCAAATCCGGCGCGAAGCCGCCCTCATCCCCCACCGCCGTGCTCGCGCCCTGTTTATGCAGGACTGATTTCAGCGCATGAAAAACCTCGGCCCCATACCGCAGGGCTTCTGTGAACGACGGCGCGCCAACCGGGAGGATCATGAATTCCTGAAAGTCCACGTTGTTGCTGGCGTGAGCGCCGCCATTGATGATGTTCATCATCGGTACCGGCATGATGTAGCGGTCGGCGCGCTGGAGGCTGGCATACAGCGGGAGACCGGCTTCTGCGGCGGCCGCGTGGGCGGCGGCCATCGACACCGCGAGGGTGGCGTTAGCGCCAAGCCGAGCCTTGTTCTCGGTGCCGTCCAGTTCGATCATCGCGCGATCGAGACCCGCCTGATCGGCTACTTCGCGTCCGATCATCGCCGGGGCGATGAGCGTGTTGACGTGACTAACCGCCGTTCGAACACCCTTGCCCAGATAACGGGTCTTGTCACCATCCCGCAGTTCCAGTGCCTCGCGTTCACCGGTGGAAGCGCCCGAGGGCACCTGCGCCGACCCGCGCGCGCCGGCGCGCGTCCATACTTCCGCGCGCACTGTGGGATTGCCGCGGGAGTCCATGACTTCCAGGGCTTCGATTCTCTGTATCTCGGACATCATGACTCCTTCGAATTGCAATTCCCGGGACACCGCCTCAACGCGTGCCCCGCAGGAACCTCAGGCGTGCATCGCGCCCGCTTGCTTGATCGTGTGATCAATCTCGCGCAGGGTCAGCAGCAGCTCGCGCATGCGCGGCAGTGGCCAGGCGTTTGGGCCATCACTCAGGGCCTCTTCAGGGCGCGGGTGGGTCTCCATGAAAATGCCTGCCACACCGACGGCTGCAGCCGCGCGCGCCAGCGCTGGTACGAATTCGCGCTGTCCGCCTGAACTCGCGCCCTGACCACCCGGCATCTGCACTGAATGGGTGGCATCGAACACGACAGGCGCGCCGGTTTCCCGCATCACAACCAGCGAGCGCATATCGGAGACGAGGTAGTTGTAACCGAAACTCGCACCGCGCTCGCAGACCATGATTTGCGAATTGCCGGCGGCACGAGCCTTGTTCACTACATGTTGCATGTCCCAAGGGGCGAGGAACTGCGCCTTCTTGATGTTGACCGGACGGCCTTGGCTCGCAACGGCCTGGATGAAATTGGTCTGCCGGCACAGGAACGCCGGCGTCTGCAGCACATCGACGACGGCCGCAATCTCGTTCAGCGGCGAATCCTCGTGCACATCGGTGAGCACTGGTACCGACAGCTCGCGTTTGACACGCTCGAGCACCCTCAACCCTGCCTCGAGGCCTGGCCCGCGGAAACTTTCGTGAGAGGTGCGGTTCGCCTTGTCGAAGGACGACTTGAAGATGAAGGGGATCCCAAGTTCGCGCGTTATCTCGCGCAAGGTGGCCGCCGTCTCCAGACACAGGGCCTCAGACTCGATGACACAGGGCCCGGCAATCAGGAAAAAGGGTCTTTCGCCCCCCACTTCAAAATCACACAGGTGCATGCGTGCCCTTCGCGCGCTGCTGGCGATGACTCAGCGCTGCCCGGATAAAAGAGGTGAACAGCGGATGACCATCGCGCGGTGTGGAGGTGAATTCCGGATGGAACTGGCAGCCCACAAACCAGGGGTGGCTCGGAATCTCCACGATTTCGACCAGATTGCCGTCCATCGAACGTCCCGCGATGCGCAGCCCCGCCGCCTCGAGCTCCATGGTGTAAGTGTTGTTGAACTCGTAGCGATGGCGGTGACGTTCGATGATGGTCTCGGTGTCGTAGGCTCGCGCCACGATGCTGTCCGGCGCCAGCTTGCACTGCTGCCCACCGAGTCGCATCGAGCCGCCCTTATCGCTGGTGGCGGAGCGCCGCTGCATGGAACCATCGGCCCCCATCCACTCGGTGATGAGCGCAATGACGGGATGCCGCGTATCGGCCCGAAATTCCGTGCTATGGGCGTCGGCCAGCTTGGCGCAGTGGCGCGCGAACTCGATGACCGCCACCTGCATGCCCAGACAGATGCCGAGATAAGGAACCCTATGCTCGCGCGCATAGCCAGCGCTCAGGATCTTGCCCTCGATTCCACGTTCACCAAACCCTGGTGCCACCAGCACCGCGTCCATCGTGGACAGTGCCGCGGTGCCCTCGCGTTCGAGGACTTCGGCATCGATGTAGCAGATGTTCACGCGGGTCCGCGTATGGATACCCGCATGGGTGAGTGCTTCGGACAGCGATTTGTAGGATTCGGTCAGATGGACATATTTGCCCACCATCGCAATGTTGACCTCATCGGAGGGGTGCGCCTGCGCCTCCACCACTGCTTCCCATTCGTGCAGGTCGGCCGGCGGGGCGTTGATGCCGAGCTTTTCGACCACGATATCGTCCAGCCCCTCGGCGTGCAGCATCATCGGGATGCTGTAGATGGAATCCGCCGTCATCGCCGAAATGACCGCGCGCTCTTCAACATTGGTGAACAGGGCAATCTTCCGACGCTCTGCATCGGGCAGCCGTCGATCGGCGCGACAGAGCAGAATGTCCGGCTGAATACCAATGGACCGCAGTTCCTTCACCGAATGCTGGGTGGGCTTGGTCTTCATCTCACCCGCCGAGCCGATCCAGGGCACGAGCGTCAGATGGATGAACAACGTATTGCGCGCCCCGAGCTCGATGCGCATCTGGCGGATCGCCTCCAGAAACGGCAGCGACTCGATGTCGCCGACCGTACCCCCGATCTCCACCATGGCGATTTCAGCATCGCCGGCGCCCTGGCGGATGCAGGCCTTGATCTCATCGGTGATGTGCGGAATCACCTGCACCGTGGCGCCCAGGTATTCCCCGTGGCGTTCCTTGCGGATGACCCGCTCGTAGATACGCCCCGTGGTGTAATTGCTGCTCGCGCTGGTGCGACAACGTACGAAGCGTTCGTAATGCCCGAGGTCCAGATCGGTTTCCGCGCCGTCCTCGGTGACGAAGACTTCGCCGTGTTGGAATGGACTCATGGTCCCGGGATCGACATTGATGTAGGGATCAAGCTTGATCATCGCCACACTCAAGCCGCGCGCCTCGAGAATGGCACCGAGTGATGCGGAAGCGATGCCTTTGCCAAGCGAGGAAACCACCCCGCCGGTGGTGAAAACGAAGCGCGTCATGCGATGCCTTGGTGGTGGAGTATAGGTGCGTCTTGGGGGCTGCCTGAGGGGCACCGCCGCAGGCCGGATGAGTACCCTGCGCGAGAGCGCAAACTACCAGAAGGGAGGGGGGCTGCTCAACGCTTGACCCGGACGCGAATGCTAGAATCAGGCCCACGACGCGGGACTCCTGCCCGCCCATGAAAGGCCACCATGTCGTCCGCAACTGCCTCCCCTACCCCTCTTTCTCCTGCGGCCAAAGTGGCCTGGGTAGCGGTCTCGCTCCTCGGTGCCGCGGCGTTCGGCGGCATCGCCATCAATCGAGGGGAAAGCATCAACAGCCTCTGGCTGGTGGTCGCTGCGCTGTGCGTCTACGCCATTGGTTATCGCTTCTACAGTGCCTTCATCGCCTACCGGGTCTTGCAGCTCGATGGCACTCGCGCCACCCCTGCCGAGCGCCTCAATGATGGTCGCGATTTCGTGCCCACCCATCGCTGGGTGGTCTTCGGCCACCACTTTGCCGCGATCGCAGGCCCCGGCCCGCTGATCGGGCCCACACTGGCGGCCCAGTTCGGCTATCTCCCGGGAACCTTGTGGATCCTTATCGGAGGGGTGCTCGGCGGCTGCGTCCAGGACTTCGTCGTGTTGTTCTGTTCGCTGCGACGGAACGGCCGCTCACTCGGGCAGATGGCGCGTGATGAACTGGGGCCGCTGGGTGGCTATGCGGCCATGCTGGGGGT
>JBIKOF010000274.1:0-3705 GCA_044358205.1 Gammaproteobacteria bacterium
CTCGCAGGCATCGGGAGGATTGCCTTGTTCCACTTCGGGCATTGAGCCCTGACCGATCTCGCAACACCCGAGATACAGGCTCTCTGCTCAACCCTGCAAACCAGTAGTTGTTCGGTCAGCCATTGCCTCGCCCATGCGGACGGCGCGGCCCGGCACCCAATCGGTGTGCAGTCGCAGCGTGTTCTTCTGGAACAGCAGGACCACGGTGGAGCCGAGCAGGAAGCGGCCCATCTCCGCGCCCTGGCGCAAGGTGATGGCCCGCCCGTCGTAGCGCCAGTCCCGCACGACACCCGGCCGCGCCGGATTGACTACGCCGTGCCAGACGGTTGCGATGCTGCCGACGATGGTGGCACCGACCAGCACCATCACGAACGGGCCACGCGCCGACTCGAACACGCAAACCACGCGTTCGTTGCGCGCGAAAAGGCCAGGCACGCCGCGCGCCGTGGTCGGATTGACCGAGAACAGATGCCCCGGCACATGGATCATGCGCACGAGGCGGCCATCGCAGGGCATGTGGATGCGGTGGTAGTCCCTCGGGCTCAGGTACAGAGTGGCGTACTGGCCGTCGTCGAACTGTGCCGCGAGCGCGGCGTCGCCGCCAACCAGCGCGTGCGTGCTGTACCGGTGGCCCTTGGCCTGCAGGAGTAGGTCACCCTCGATCGCGCCGCACTGGATGACGGCGCCGTCCACCGGGCAGACATAGTCGGCTGCTGCCAGCGGGCGGGCTCCGTCGCGCAGCGCGCGCGTGAAGAAATCGTTGAAGCTGGGGTAGCCGGCGGCGTCTTGAATGCCCGCCTCGGTCATGTCCACGCTGTAGCGCGCGATGAACCACGGAATCGACCGGCGCGTCCACCAGCGGACCCGCGACGCTGCGCAACGACCGGCGAAGACGGTGAGTAACCTCTGCGGCCAGAGGTACTGCGGCAGCACCGCCAGGCGGTCGAGCAGATCAGCCACCGCCACGATGCCGGACCCGCTGCCCGCCACGGCCCGGACCGCCGCCTGTGCCACCACCTCTGCCGCCCCCTGCCCCGCGCTGCGCGCAACGTTGGAATGCCGGGAGGTGCCGCTGCTGCGACGCTTCCTGCAGGTTGCGCGGCACCCTGAGGATGTCTTCGCGCCGCGTCTGCCCCAGCAGCCGCTCGTACATTTCGCCGTTGGCGATCTCGGCAGCCACCCCCGCCTCGCAGGCCGCCTGCAGGCTGGTGTTACGCTCTGCCTTGCCGGGCCAGGGATTAGCGGGCTTGGCCAGTCCGTACCGTTCGAACAGGCGCAGCAAAGCCTGGATGTGGCGCGCCTCGGCCTCGCGGATGTTGATGAATGGCCGAACCTCGCCGAAATCGGCGATCACTTGGTCGTAGGTTGCCAAGGCGCGGTATTCATCGTCCAGCGCTTCGTGCAGGATTTGGACTTCCGCGTCGGTCAGGGTGTCCACATCAGGCCTCGTCGGTCAGGTCGCCCTCAGCCGGGTGGCGCGGCAAGGCGACCCGGCTGAGGCCCTACCATCATGTATGTCGCATCCGAACCACGCAACCGAGCGACAGTGCGCGTGCATTGATGTGGCGCGTCTTGGGTGAAGACTGGCGCAGCACTGATTGATTGCGCGAAGGCCTCGCAGGCCCACACGATCTCCATTCATGTGCTCGAACCAATTTTGACCATTCGCCGAAGCATCCACATTTCCTGTTCAGAAAAAATCCGGATTTCGCGATAGATCTGGATAGTCCGCGATAGACCTCGAAAGACCCCTACTCCCACTCAATCGTCGCGGGCGGCTTGCCGGAGATGTCGTAGACCACGCGGGAGACGCCGGGCACTTCGTTGACGATGCGGCGCGAGCAGACATCGAGAAGCTCATACGGCAGATGTGCCCAGTGCGCAGTCATGAAGTCGACGGTCTCGACTGCGCGAAGTGCAATCACCGGCGCATAGCGACGACCGTCGCCGGTCACCCCAACGCTGTTGACTGGCAGGAACACCGCGAATGCCTGACTGGTCTTTTCATACCATCCAGCCTTGCGGAGCTCTTCAATGAAAATGTGATCGGCCAGTCGCAGAGTGTTCGCAGCCGCTTCCGTCACTTCTCCCAGAATGCGCACGCCGAGCCCGGGTCCGGGAAATGGATGACGGTCGATCATCTCGCGCGGCAACCCAAGTTCCAGCCCGATACGGCGCACCTCGTCCTTGAAAAGCTCGCGTAACGGCTCGACCAGTTTGAGCTTCATGTGCGCCGGCAGGCCACCGACATTGTGGTGACTCTTGATGACGTGTGCCTTGCCCGTCTTGCTGCCGGCGGATTCGATGACATCCGGGTAGATAGTGCCCTGGGCCAGGAATGACACGTCTTTGATTTTGGCTGCCTCCTCATCGAACACTTCGATGAAAAGCCTGCCAATAATCTTGCGCTTCGCCTCCGGATCCGACACGCCTGCCAGTTCGCGAAAATAACGCTCTGCGGCATTCACGCGGATAACCCGCACGCCCAGGTTTTTCGCAAACACGCGCATCACTTCATCACCTTCCTGGTGACGAAGCAGGCCATGGTCGACGAACACGCAGGTGAGCTGGTCACCAATTGCCTTGTGCAGCAGCGCCGCGACGACGGAGGAGTCCACCCCGCCCGACAGACCGAGCAGCACCCGTGCGCCACCCACCTGGGCGCGCACGCGGGCGATGGCATCATCGATGATGTTGTCGGCGGTCCAGCTTCCGCCACAACCGCAGATGTCTTTCAGAAATCGCTGGTAGATGCGCGCGCCCTGCGTGGTGTGCGTGACTTCCGGATGGAACTGCAGCGCATAGAAGTGACGGGCCTCGTCGGCCATACCGCCGATGGGGAGATCCGGGGTGGACGCGATGGCCTTGAATCCCGGCGGCAGCTCCACCACCCGATCGCCGTGACTCATCCAGACATCGAGCAGGCCGTGACCGGCATCATTCACGCGATCTTCAATATCCCTGAGCAGTGCACTGTGACCTCGCGCCCGGATTTCCGCATAGCCAAATTCGTGTACTGCGCCGGGTTCAACGCGACCACCCAACTGCGCGGCCATGGTCTGCATGCCGTAGCAGATGCCGAGCACCGGCACGCCTGCATCGAACACGGCCTTGGGGGCTGCGGGCGATCCTGCGACGGTCACGGACTCGGGCCCGCCCGAGAGGATGATGCCGGCTGGCGCAAAGGCCGCAACCTCGGCGTCACCGGTATCCCATGGATGAATTTCACAATACACGCCGAGTTCGCGCACGCGGCGTGCGATGAGCTGGGTGTACTGAGACCCGAAATCGAGAATGAGAATGCGCTGGGCGTGGATGTCGCGGTCGGGAATGCTCACGGCGCGTCAATCCACGCGGTAATTGGGGGCTTCCTTCGTGATCTGCACGTCGTGGACATGGCTCTCGCGCATGCCGGCAAGTGTGACCCGCAGGAATTCCGGCTTGGTGCGCATTTCCGCGATCGTCGCACAGCCGGTGTAGCCCATGGCGGCACGCAGTCCTCCCAGCAACTGATGGACGATGGCGCGCAACGGCCCTTTGTAGGGCACGCGCCCTTCGATGCCTTCAGGAACCAGCTTCTCGATTTCGCTGCCTTCCTGAAAGTAGCGGTCGGACGAACCCTGTCGCTGCGACATGGCGCCCAGCGAACCCATGCCCCGGTAGGATTTGTAGGAGCGTCCCTGATAGAGCTCCACTTCACCCGGG
>JBIKOF010000275.1:0-3694 GCA_044358205.1 Gammaproteobacteria bacterium
AGGCAGAGCCGGCAGATTTACAGTCTGCTCCCGTTGACCGCTTGGGTACCCCTCCAGAGCGGGTAGCAGGAAATTGTCGTAATTTGCCTCGGGAGTGTCAATCGGCTGAAGCGGCGGAAACGAGCCGCGGGGGCATGTCCCAGCCGCAATCAGCCTGTAGCCTTGCGCTTTCCCTTCGCGAAGCGACCGCCGGCCGGCTTGCGCGCCGCGTTTTCGGTCAGCAGCGTCAGGGCAGCCTCAAGGGTGATCCCGGCGGGGTCGGTATCCTTGGGGAGTCTCGCATTGCGGGCGCCGTCGGTGATGTAGGGTCCGAAGCGGCCATTCAGAATGCGCACCTCGGAATCCTGGAACACTTTGATTTCTTTGGCTTTATCTGCGGCCAGTTTTTCCGCAATGAGTTCCAGCGCACGCTCCCGGGTGACGGTGTACGGATCGTCCTCTTTTTTCAGAGACACGTACTTTTCGCCAAAACGAACGTAAGGGCCGAAGCGCCCGATATTGACGGTGAGTGCCTCTCCGCTGTCGGCCGTGCCCAGATCCCGCGGCAGCCGCGTCAGCTCCAACGCCTGCTCCAGCGTAATGGTGTCGAGCCGCTGCCCGCCCTTGAGCCCGTAGAACTTGGGCTTTTCCTCGTCTTCCGGGGCCCCGATGGCGACATAGGGCCCAAAACGTCCCATCCGCACCGACACCGGCTTTCCGCTCCGCGGGTCGATCCCGAGCTCCCTCGCCTGGCTTGCTTCCTTGCGACTGACGCTGACTTCCTTGTCCAGCACAGTGGCATGGAACTCGTCCCAGAACTCCTTCAGCAGGGGGACCCATTCACGTTCACCACGGGACACGGCATCGAGCGCATCCTCCAGCCGGGCCGTAAAGTCGTAGTCGACATAGCGCTGAAAATGTCCGGTAAGGAAGGCATTGACGATCCGGCCAACGTCGGTCGGCCGGAACCGCTTGTTCTCGAGTTCTACATACTCGCGCTGCTGGAGCGTCGAGATGATAGAAGCATAGGTCGAAGGCCGGCCAATCCCATATTCCTCGAGAGATTTCACCAGCGTGGCTTCCGAGAAGCGGGGCGGTGGCTCGGTGAAGTGCTGGTCGGCGCGGATGTCGAGCAACGGGACCTTTTGGCCTTCCTTGAGCGGCGGCAGAACGCCCTCTTCCTCGGCCTGGTCATCCCGCCCCTCGGTGTAAACCGCAAGAAACCCCGGAAACGCGACCGTCGTGCCGGTAGCCCGAAATACGCCGTCATCCCCGCAGGTAAGGTCCACCGCCACCAAATCGAGCGTGGCCGAAGCCATCTGGCTGGCGATCGTCCGCTTCCAGATCAATTCGTAGAGCTTGGCCTGGTCGGGTGTCAGTTTCCCCTTCAGCTCGGCTGGCGTGCGCAGCACGGAGGTCGGCCGGATGGCTTCGTGCGCCTCCTGTGCGTTTTTGGAATTTGCCTTGTAGGTGTTGGGCCGCGCAGGGACGTTGTCCTTGCCATAGCGCTCGGCAATGAAGCCCCTGATTTCTTCCACCGCCTCCCGCGCCAGATTCAGAGAATCGGTACGCATGTAGGTAATGAGACCTTCCTGTCCCGTCCCGATGTCGACGCCTTCATAGAGCTGCTGGGCAACCCGCATGGCGCGTTGGGCTGTGAACCCCAACTTGCGCACCGCCTCCTGCTGCAACGTGGAGGTAATGAAGGGGGGCGACGGGTTACGCTTGCGCTGTTTGCGCTCGATGCTCTTGACCAGAAGTTGGCCGCCGGCACTCGCCAGCAGTCGCTCGCGAATGCGGGTGGCGTTGGCTTCATCGGTCACGGAGAACTGACTGATTTTCTCGCCATTGAACTGCGCGAGGCGGGCCACGAAAGCCTGTTTGCGCGTGCCGAGATCCGACTCGACAGTCCAGTATTCACGCGGCTTGAACTTCTCTATTTCTGCTTCACGTTCGCAGATCATGCGCAGCGCGGGGCTTTGGACCCGCCCGGCCGAGAGACCACGGCGGATCTTCTTCCACAGCAGTGGTGACAGGTTGAAACCCACCAGATAGTCCAGCGCTCGCCGCGCCTGCTGCGCGTTGACGAGTTCCATCGCGATCGCGCGCGGGTGTTCGACCGCTTCGCGGATGGCGCGCGGCGTAATCTCGTGAAAAACAACCCGGCTGATCGATTTGTCCGCGATCACATCGCGCTCGCGCAGCAGTTCCGCGATGTGCCAGGAAATGGCCTCACCCTCGCGGTCAAGGTCGGTCGCGAGGTAGATATTCTTGGCCTTGCGGGCGGCCTTGGTGATGGCGTCGACGTGCTTGCTATTCTTCTCGATGACCTCATAGCGCATGGCAAAATCGTGTGCGGTATCCACGGCACCTTCCTTGGGGCGCAGGTCGCGGACGTGGCCGTAGGATGCCAGCACTTCGAAGTCTTCACCGAGGTACTTCTTGATAGTCCCGGCCTTGGCCGGTGACTCGACGATCATGAGGTTCTTGGCCATTGAACTTTCAGCTCGGGCGACGGCGGATATCGGGGCGCACGCCCCCGGCCCGGAGGACCGGGAGGGCGCCGGTCCGGGCTAGCCGGTCGCGTGCATTCTCCTGGGGGAGGCGCGAGCCAGAGTGGCCCGCAACGTGAAGTTAGTGGATGCGCTCGTAGGTTCCGCCCAACAGTCGACGGACTCGGCCTACAAGCTCAAGTTCAATCAGGATGGAGGAAAGGGTCTGCATCGTCAATCCGGCCCGATAGGCGATGACAGCGGGCGCTGTCGGCTCGAATCCAAGCGCTTCCAGAACCTTCTGCTGCTCCGGTCCGAGCGCCGGGAGCCCCGCGCCGGCGGCAAGACCCGCGAGTCCGGCCGGCCGCAAGCACGCCAGTGCATGCGCAGGGAGCCCCTGCAGCACGTCCGCCACGCCTTCCGTCAGGTGTGCCCCCTCACGGATGAGGACATGGCATCCGCGCGACAACGGATTGCGCACCGACCCGGGTACCGCAAACACCTCCCGGCCTTGGTCGAGGGCCGCGCGTGCGGTCAGCAGGGATCCACTCGCGAGCCCCGCCTCGATCACCACGACCCCACTGGAGAGACCGCTGATCAAGCGGTTCCGTCGCGGGAAATGATGGGCCTGGGGGGAGGCACCCACGGGAAATTCACTGACCACCGCGCCACAGGCCACAACCTCGCGGGCCAGACGGGTGTGGCCAGGGGGATAAACGCGATCAGGCCCGCAGCCCAGCACCGCCACGGTCTGACCGGCACGCAGGGCGCCACGGTGGGCGGCGCCATCGATACCGCGCGCAAGCCCGCTGGTGACCACCAGCCCAAGCGCGGCCAGATCCTGAGCAAGTTCGGCCGCAAACTCGAGGGCCCCCGCACTGGCAGCTCTACTCCCGACCATCGCAACCTGAGGGGCGTTCAGGGCAGCGGTGTCACCCTCGATGAAAAGCAGCGGCGGAGGATCCGGAATTGCTTCGAGGGTTTCGGGGTAACCGAAAGCCCCTCGGATCAGAACCTTGCGCGCCGGATCGGATTCGAGCCACCGTCTAGCCCGATCCGCGAGCGCCCAGTCAGGCGCGGCGCCAAGGGTCCGCAAGATCCGCTCGGCGTGGTGGCGAACCTCTCGGGGTGTCTCATCATGCGAGGATGCACCTAGCCTGCGTAGGCAATCGGCAAGGATGGCGGGGCGGTAGCAAAGGGTACCGTGCAGGGCCAGCGCCCCT
>JBIKOF010000276.1:0-3691 GCA_044358205.1 Gammaproteobacteria bacterium
TGACGGCGCCGGCCGTCAGCCAGATCCAGGGATTACCGCTCGCCAGCCATTGGGAGAAGGAGGGGCGCATCAGAGGTTTCCGTAGCGGGCGCGCAGACGCTGGCGCACGATCTCGGCGATGGTGTTGAAGAAGAAGGTTACGGCGAAGAGCACCAACGCCGCCAGGAACAACACCCGGTAGTGGGTGCTGTTGACCTCGGACTCTGGCATCTCGACGGCGATGTTGGCGGACAAGGCGCGGAATCCCTGAAAGATGTTCAGATCCATGATGGGCGTGTTGCCTGTGGACATCAGCACGATCATCGTCTCACCCACAGCCCTTCCGAGGCCAATCATGACGGCCGAGAAAATGCCGGGGCTCGCCGTCAGCAGGACAACCCGCACCATCGTTTGCCACGGGGTGGCTCCCAGTGCCAGTGAACCGGTGGTGAGTTGGCGAGGGACGCCGAAGATGGCGTCTTCGCTGATGGAGAAGATGTTCGGGATCACTGCAAACCCCATGGCGATGCCCACCACCAGCGAATTGCGTTGGTCGTAGGTAATGCCGAGCGTCTGGGACAACCAGCGTGGCAGGTTGCCGCCAAAGAAAATCTGCTCCAGTGGCTGGCTCACCGCCATGGTGGACCAGAGAACGGCACAGACGACCGGAATCAGCAGAATGGCTTCCCCCCCGTCCGGCACCCGGTGCCGGACGGCGCCGGGCAGGCGAGACCAGACATAGGCCGCTGTTACGATCGCGGGCAGTGTCAGCGTGGTCGCGAGGAGCACGCCAAGAAGGTGCGATTCAATCAGCGGTGCAAGCCAGAGGCCCGCGAGAAATCCCAGAATCACGGTGGGCAGCGCGGCCATGATTTCAATGGACGGCTTGACGATGGCACGCAGCCGCGGCTGCATGAAATAAGCGGTGTAAATGGCGCCGAAGATCGCCACAGGAATGGCGAACAACATGGCGTACAGTGCCGCCTTGATGGTGCCGAACGTGAGTGGTGTCAGGCTGAGTTTAGGCTCGAAGTCGCTGGTTGCCGACGATGACTGCCAGATGTAGTCCGGAGCGGATCTGCCCTCGTACCACACCTGTCCCCATAGGGAACTAAGCGACACTTCGGGGTGTTCGTTGCGCACAGCCCAGCGCTGCGCCTCGCCCTTTCCATTGAGTGTGACGAGCTGCTCCGCGGAAAGGGAGATCGCCGCCGCAGCGGGCGAAGTGCCAGGCAGATTGGGCGCCAGCAGCAGGGTGCGTTCGGCGGTGGTGTGGAAAATGCCGAGTCCGCCGGTGGCATCGAAGGCAATGAACGACTTGCGGGCATACTCGGGCACCACGTGGGTCACCGGGCCCGCCAGCCCTTCGAAACGACGGATGCGGGTGAGGCGATGGTTGTTCTCCTCGTCACGCACCGGGAACCACTGGGTCACCCGTCCCAGACTGTCACCCACCAGCAGAGAGACCCCCCCGGCGAGAAATTCGACAGACGTGACCTCCTCCCCGGCCTGCACCACCTGCAGCTCTTCGACCTGCACCGGTGCGGTCTCGTCGCGGAGGTCGAAGTAATGCGCGTGGCCCGTGCGCGAGAGGGCGTAAAGCTCCTGCTGATCCTGATCCATCGCGAGCCAGACGATGCCCTTGGGGAGGCGACCCGCTTCAACCTGAGTGGCCTCGAGGCCGCCGTCCAGATCGAGAAGCGACTGCGCGCGGGCAAAGCTGGTGATAAACAGACGTCCATCGTCGGCAAGGGCGACCAGCGTGCCACCGTCGTCACCCGCCTCCACAGCCAGCGCGACGATTCCGGCGCCCTCGGGCACGGCTCGCAGCGGTGCCTCGCCCAATGGATACGACAGTGCAGGTTTCATCTGCCGCACGCCGTTGTCGAAACTTTCGAGGTAAGCAGGTTTGGCCACCACCACCGTGCCATCGTCCAGCGCGAGGCCGATGGTTCGGGCGGCGCGGGGCGTATGGTTGAGCGCGACGGCTTGGCGTCCTGCGGGCACCAGGGTCCCCGTCAGCAGCGACGTTCCGTCGCTCAGGGAATGGAACTGCCATTGCCCACCACGGCCCACGCTGAAGGCAATGTCGCCGTACTCGTTCAGCGAGAAATGGCCATCCAGCGCGATCCCCGACAATTCGAGCCGGGCCTCAGAGGTGACCTCAGCCGACTGGAACAGTGGTATGACCACTGCAAGGAGGTAAACGAAAATGGCGAGAATCGCGCCAATGACGGCTACCCCGCCAACGGCCATAGTCAGGCCGAAAAGCCTGTCCTTGAGCATGCGCCAAGGGCGTAAACGCGCTTCCGCTTGGGCAAGATCCGAGAGGGTCCGATCGGTCACGGGCTTTCCGTTGTTATCTGGATTCGGGCGGGCGCTGGGGAGGTCGGAACGGTCGTCGGCCTCCAGGGCTATCCCGGAGACCGAGTATGGGCGCGCATTATGACGAAGAGGCGACCGAAAGACAGCCGCCGAGGTGGGCGATCAGTCAGCGAGCTGCGTCTTCAGGAACTTCTCTGCCACGGATGCCGGCAGCGGAATATAGCCGTCTTTCACGACGGTCAGCTGGCCCACTCGGGACAGCACCATGCGCAGGAATTCGCGCTCCAGCGGCGAGAGCGCACGGCTGGGTTCCTTGTTGACATAAATGTAGAGGTAGCGGGCCAGCGGATACTTGCCGGACAAGGCATTCTGGGCACTGGCCTCGACCAGCTCGCCACCGGGTTTGCGGGACAGCGGCACCATCCGCACGCCGGAGGTCTTGTAGCCCTCCCCTGAGTAACCGATACCGTTCACGGACTTGGTGATGCCCTGCACCACCGAGGCCGACCCCGGCTGCTCGTTGACGTTGTTCTTGAAATCCCCTTTGCATAGGGCGACTTCCTTGAAAAAGCCGTAGGTGCCAGACACCGAATTGCGGCCGAAGAGCTGGATGTTCTGCGTAGCGAGCTCGCCTTGCAGGCCCACATCACCCCAGGTCTTGAGGTCCTTGGGGTGCCCGCAGGAGCGCGTGGCGGAAAAGATGGCATCGACTTCGGGAATGGAAAGGCCCTTCAGCGGGTTGTCCTTGTGGACGAACACAGCGAGTGCATCCACCGCCACAGGGATAGCAGTCGGTTTGTATCCGTGCTTCGCTTCGAAGGCGCTGATTTCTTCCGCTTTCATGGTGCGGCTCATCGGGCCCAGATTCGCCGTACCCTCGGTCAGGGCCGGCGGCGCCGTGCTGGAACCCGCGGCCTGAATCTGCACGTTCACATTGGGATAGAGCTTCTTGAAGTCCTCGGCCCACAGCGTCATCAGATTCGCCAGGGTGTCGGAGCCGATACTCGAGAGGTTGCCGGTGACGCCGCTCACCTTGGCATAGTTGGTCAGTTTGGCATCGAGCGCATCCTCAGGACCGACAGCCGAGGCGAGAGGGGCCAGCGCGGCGGCGCCGAGAAGGGTTGCAAGGCGAAGGAATCGGGTCACGCGGGTTCTCCTGGGCGGGCGTCCCAAGGCTGGGGACGGGTCGCCGGCAGTCTTGGTCCGGATTGTTACATTTTCGTGAAATCTGGCGCGGATGGCTTGCGGGCTTGTTCTGGGCATCTATTTCGACATTACTTCACCGCCGCGATGTAGGCCACCCAACCCGCGTCGGCATCCGCAGTTTCCACCGGCTCGTACGCGCCGTCCGGCTCCTCGGTGGCCTCGTCCAGCCCTGCCAGTAGAC
>JBIKOF010000278.1:0-3670 GCA_044358205.1 Gammaproteobacteria bacterium
GGTCCCGGCCAGGAAACCGGTCCAGGCAAGCGTGACGCAGATAGTCGAGTATTGCCCCGAGTAGCGCTTGGCGTGCCGCAGCCGGTTGATGCCGTCGCGCATCACCAGGCCCATGGTGCCGGCGTAGTAGTAAGGCCAGACTGTCTCGGCGCCTAAACGCTGCTCAGCCCGCAGGAACGCCTCGGCAACCGCGTCCAGTGCATCGTCCCAGCTGATGGGCGCGAATTCCCCGCTACCCCGAGGGCCTACCCGTCGCAGCGGCCGGGTAAGGCGCGCGGGATGGTGAATACGCTCGGCGTAGCGGGCGACCTTGCTGCAGATGACACCATCTGTGTAGGTGTTATCGCGGGCTCCCCGGACCTTGCCGATGGTGCGTCCGTCCAGCACCTCCACTTCCAGCGCGCAGGTGGAGGGGCAATCATGGGGACAGGCACTATGGCGGAGGTGAGAAGGGGCATTCATCGGCGAACTCACGGACGATGGCAGGTGTCCGCCAGTGTGCCGCCACCCCGCGCCCTAGGGCAACGAGCGCGCATTGCGTATGATGCCGCCCTCGCCAATGGAGATCCGCGCGTGAAAGCCCGATTCCTCATCCTTGTGCTTTGTCTCCCGCTGTTCAGCGGCTGTCTCGACTTTCAGCAGGTGCGGGTCACACCCGAACATCGGCAGCTTCACAACAAGGTTGGCATCGTGGTGCTGGTGGACCCGCTACCGCGTCTTCACCACATGCAACTCTCGGTGCTTGACAGCACCGCGGGCTCACTGGAACTGCCGGGCTGGAACGCCCGCGAGTCCATCACTGCCTATCTTGCCAAGCGGATGCGCGGAATGGCACTCGACGTGCGGACAGTCCCCTACGACGACAAGACGTTCCCGGCGCCGTATGACAGCAGCATGGCGTATGCGGCATTCGAGCGAATGCGCACTCCGCTTGCCGATTGGGCGCGTGCCCAGGGTCTGGACATGGTCGTCGTTGTGTATCGACAGGTCGAAGAAGATCTCATCGGTGATTCCATCGAAAACATGATTGGTTATGGTATTGCCCGCCACGCAGAAGAGCGCACGGACGCCTACGCCGCCGTGTATCTGGAGGCTCTCGACAGCGACGGGCGACTCATCGGCAATGCCGATGGTCAGAAGGTATTGCCGCTGGATAACGCAGTATGGCGCGACGCGTTCGATGCCGATAAGAAAACGGTTGCGGTGTCTGGCGCACTCGGCAAGACCTTGCGCACCCAGATCAATCAGGCGTTGCTCGATGCTGTGCTGCTGGCCGCTCAGGAAGCCGGCCTGTCGCACTGAGGAGGCGAAATGCACTTCGTCATTCTGGGTGCCGGTGCCCTGGGTATCCTGCTCTCTGCGCATCTCGCGCGTGCCGGTCATCCGGTTCAGTTGATCGCGCGCGGGGCCCGTGCGCGCGAACTTGCCGAAAAGGGGCTCGCAGTAAGGGGGCTGGTGGAGTTCGGAGCGCGCTGCGAAATCCTCACCGACCCGACCGCACCTACGCACGCTGAAGTCTTCATCAACACCGTCAAGACGCAGGACAGCGTGGCGGCGTTGGCAAGCCTCTCCCGCCTGGTGCCTGATCTGGTGTTCTCCGTGCAGAACGGAGTTGTGAAGGAAGATGAACTCATCGCCCGTTTTGGTTCCGCGTCCGTGATCGGTGCCATGGCCGACTTCAGCGGAGAGCTTCTCGAGGACGGGGCAGCGGTCTTCACGCGCAATATCAACCTGCACCTTGGGGAGCTCTCCGGGCCTGTGAGCGCGCGCGTGGAGTCCGTGGTCGCCGCCGTGCACGCCAGCGGCATCAATGCACGCGCAACGCCCGAGATTCGCAGCGTCATCTGGTCCAAATACACAGGATGGCTGTCCTTGTTCCTGATGTCGGTACTCACGAGACGCTATACGGGCGAATATCTGCAGGATCCCGATATCGCGCTGACAGTCGCCCGGCTGGTGCGTGAAGCCGCCCAGTTGCCCGCTGCGCATGGAATTCCCCTGCAGGACATTTCACCGATGCCCGTGCTGAGCCTGTCCACCGAGGATGAGGCGGACGCCGTGGCGCGCGTCCAGGCCGTGGGCGCGCGCATGTTCGCGCAAGCGCCTCTGCACCGTCTGTCTGCCTTGCAGGACCTGCTACGCGGCCGCCGACTCGAGGTCGAAGAGACCGTCGGCTACGCCTGCCGTGAAGCAGCGGCCCGTGGATTTGCGGTGCCGACGCTCGACACCTGCTATCGCGTAGCCGCGGGGATCAATCGGGCCTTGGGATGAGCGCGGAGTCTCTGGCAGTGACGCCCAAGGCGTGGTCGGCTTGGCCACAGACACGCCCAAGCCTCGACTATGCCCTGCTCCTCGCCTTGTCCGTGCTGGCACATTTCTGTGTGTGGCTGTGGTTCCAACAGCCGGAATCTCGCCCACCATCCGAGCCCGTACCGCGTGTCGTTGAACTGTCGCTGGTGCGGCCTGCGCCACCACCACCCGTGGTGAAGCCCGCGCCGCCACCGCCCCAGCCGGTGGCACCTCCCAAACCGGCACCGCGCCCCAAACCCAAGCCAAAACCGAAGCCGGCCCCCAAGCCGAAACCGCGGCCGACACCGCCGCCACCCGTACAGCAGGTGGCGCCCTCCGTGCAGCCTTCACCAGCGCCTCCTGCGCCAAGCGTCGCGCCGGCTGCCCCGGTGGCGGAGGCTCCGCCTGCACCGCCGGTTTTTGTGCCGGCGACCTCGAAGCGTAAATCAGATCCGCCGTACCCTAAGATCGCTCAGCGACGGGGCTGGGAGGGCACTGTGCTTCTGGAGGTCGATGTGAGCGAGAATGGCAGGCCCAGGTCGGTCAAGGTTATTGGATCCAGCGGGCGGCAACTTCTGGACCAAGCCGCGCTTCGTGACGTGCAGAGCTGGTTATTCAATCCAGCGACCCGGGATGGCAAGGCCGTCGATAGCACCATGACCGTGACTTTCAAATTTAAACTCACGAAATCCTAGAGAGGATCGCGCATCGTGTTCGCCTCCCTGTCCAGTGACAGCACTGTCACCCTGACCCTCTATCTTCTGATTCTGTTCTCCGTCGCAACCTGGACGGTGGTGCTGTTCAAGATTTTTCAGCACTTCAAGGCCAGCCTGCGCAGCCGCGCCTATATCCAGGCGTTCTGGGCCGCGCCCAGTCTGCAGGCCGCGCGCCAGTCCACGGTTGCCGAGGGTCCTGCGGCCAGAATCGCGCTCACCGGCTTCGCGATGCTGGAAGATACCGACAAGGTGCAGGATCTCGCCCACTCAGGGGACCGGCGCGATTTGCTGGAACGCTGTCTGCGCCAGCAATTGCAGAAGGAGCGGCGTGCGCTCGAAGGTGGCCTTGCACTGCTTGCGAGTATCGGCAGCACTTCGCCTTTCGTGGGCCTTTTTGGCACGGTGTGGGGAATCATGTATGCCCTGCAGGACATCACCAAGGCTGGCAATGCCTCGCTGGACGTAGTCGCGGGACCGATCGGCGAAGCGCTCATCGCCACTGCCATTGGCATTGCCGTCGCGGTGCCGGCGGTTCTGGCCTACAACTTCTTTCTGCGGCGCATGAAGACGGTGACGGCAGATCTGGAAGATTTCGCGACGGATTTCATGGCACTCGCCGCGCGCACCGGCTTTCGCCTCGAACGCAGGGAGTAACCCGGTACCAT
>JBIKOF010000279.1:0-3667 GCA_044358205.1 Gammaproteobacteria bacterium
GTGAAGGGGTCGAGCGCCACATCGGTGATGACCCCCATCTCAGGGACGGCGTCCTTGACTGCGCGGATCGCCCGTTGCGCCAGGCCGTCTGGGTTGAACGCCTCGCGGCCGTCGAGCGTCTTGCGCTCCGCGGGCGTCACCGGAAACAAGGCCATCGCGGGGATCCCTAACGCGTGGTACTCAACGGTGGTCTTGGCGAGCACATCCAGGCTCAGGCGTGAAACCCCCGGCATACTCGCGATGGGCTCGCGGACACCTTTGCCCTCGCACACAAACACCGGACAGATGAGATCGTCCGTCGTCACGCGATTTTCGCGCATGAGTCGCCGCGAGAATTCCGCTGCGCGCATGCGTCGGGGGCGCGCGCGAGGGAAGCGGGCGTTGAAATCTGGCTGCATGGACTAAGCCTCCTCGTAATGAATCAGTCTTCGCGATTGTTTCCGGCAAAGGGCGGCAGGCTGCGACAGGTCGACTCTATCCAGTTTTCGGCCTCGCGTGTCAGCTCGGCGGCGGAGCGTCCGTCCGGAAAAATGGGTGGCCCGACGACCAGATCGATAACGCCTTTGTGCTTATGCAAGGCCTGCCTTTGCCAGAACAGGCCCGCATTGTGTGCGACCGGCACAATCGGGCAGTTGGCTTGCACCGCGAGGGCCGCGCCACTGGCGGCGTATTTCCCTGGTTTTTCGACAGGCACTCGCGTGCCCTCCGGAAAGATGAGCACCCACCAGCCGTCGGCGACGCGGCGTTGACCTTCCTTCAGAACGGCACGCAACGCCTTGGACCCAGCCTTGCGGTCGATCGCAATGGGGTTCAGACAGGCCAGTCCCCAGCCGAAAAAGGGCACCCATAGCAATTCACGCTTTACCACTTGGCAATGCGCAGGAAACACGAATTGCAATGACATCGTCTCCCAGGCGGACTGATGTTTGCAGAGGATGACCCCGGCACCCTCAGGAATGTGTTCGATACCCGAGACGCGCCAGGCCAACCCACAGCTGATCCTGAGCCACCAGAGCGCGATGCGAGACCACTGGATGATGATGAGGTAGCGCATCCGCCGCGACAGCGGGAGCGACAGAACTCCGAGCAGGCAGAACAACACCGTAAACGGCGCAATGCCAAGATAGAAAAGCAGGGAGCGCAGGCTGGTCACGGTATCTCCTGCTGGCAGAGGGCGCGTACAGCAGCCGCCAGATCTTCAAATACATTCACGATTCCGTCCGGAGACAGACTTTCAGCGGTTGCGTGACCGTGTCCCGTGCGGACCAAAATCGGCCTGACGCCCGCGGCTTGGGCTGCCTGCAAGTCGCTTATCCGGTCACCGATCATCACCGCGTGGGCGGGCGAAATGCCACTGCGGGCGAGCGAAGCGAGGACCATGCCGGGTTGTGGCTTGCGGCACGCACAACCCTGCCGGGGACCATGGGGGCAGAAAAAAAAGGCATCCACATCTCCACCGTGCGCCTGACTTTCCTGACGCAGTCGGCGGTGGATGCGGTGGAGATCGTCGATTCCCAGCAGCCCGCGCGCAATCCCCGACTGGTTGGTGACCACATGGATCAGGAAGCCGTGTTGGTGGGCGAGCCCTAGCGCATGAAGGCTGCCCGGAATTGGCACCCATTCATCGGGGCCCTTGATGAAATTCGGCGAATCCTCATTGATGACGCCGTCGCGGTCGACGATCAGCAGCCGCGACCTCATGCGTCAGTGACTGAGATGTGCCACGTCTGCCACCCGCAGAAACATGCGCTGAATCCGTGCCAGGAGCGCCAGACGTGCCCGGCGCAGCGCCGGTGCTTCGGCCATCACAAGGACCGCCTCGAAGAAGGCATTGATCGGTGTGTGAAGGCTCGCGAGCTCGCCGAGATAAGGGGCGTAATCGCCTTTCTCGAGCAGGGGTTCGCTGCGCCGTTCGACGCTTTCCACGGCTGCCGCAAGCGCCAGTTCCTCTGCCTCGCACAGCGCGTCTGCGCTCGCATCAGCCAGATCTTCCTCCGCCTTGCGCAGGATGTTGGCGATGCGCTTGTTGGCAGCCGCGAGCGCCCGGGCCTCGGGGCGATCCGCGAACTGGGCAACCGCCTGCACCCGACGCGCAAGATCGAGGGGCTGGGTCGGACGAGTGGAAAGCACTGCCTCGACCACGTCAGGTCCGATGCCGCGCTCGGTAAAGTAACCACGCGAGCGCTCGAGGATGAAATCGAAAACTGCGCCCACCACGTTCGCGGCTTCGCCGCCGCTAGCGCGCGCTGCGGCCTCGAGGCCGTCGGCCAGATCGACCGCGGCGTTGCCCTCGATGCAAAGCCGCAGGCTGCCCAGTGCAGCGCGGCGCAGTGCGTAGGGATCCTTGTCTCCGGTCGGTGCACCCCCGACGCTGAAAATGCCCACCAAGGTATCCAGACGATCCGCAAACGCCACACATCGTCCGGCGGAGCTGGCCGGGATCGCATCGCCCGCAAAGCGCGGCTGGTAGAACTCCCCGATGGCCTGCGCCACAGCGCTGGGTTCGCCGTCATGTTCAGCGTAGTAACGGCCCATCACGCCTTGGAGTTCGGGGAATTCGCCGACCATCTCGCTCACCAGATCACAACGTGAAAGACAGGCCGCTCGGCTGGCCACCACAGGGTCCGCGCCAAAATCGGTAGCCAGACGCGTAGCCAGCGCTTCAAGGCGCTGGGTTTTGTCGAGCAGGCTGCCCAAGCTCCGCTCGAACACGATATCTCCCAGTTGAGCCTTGCGTGTCGCCAGAGAGGTCCGGCGGTCTTTTCCGAAGAAGAAGGCGGCGTCGCTGAAGCGTGGCCGGATGACGCGCTCGTTCCCGTCGCGGATGAATTCCGGTCGTGGGCTTTCGATGTTGCTGACGGTGATAAATCGATTGTGCAGGCGACCGTCCGCGCGCTCGAGCGGAAAATACTTCTGGTTGCCCTGCATGGTCGCGATCAGGGCCTCGCGTGGGACATCCAGAAAATGCTCATCGAAAGTGCCGGTCACGGCAACCGGCCACTCGACGAGGGCGGTGACTTCGTCCAGCAAGGCTTCGTCGATGATGGGCTGGCAATTCAGTGCCGCCGCTTCCGCCCGCACGGCGGAGGCGATTCGTGAGCGCCGTGCTGCGAAGTCGGCAACCACCTTGCCTTCGTCTTCCAGACGTCTGGCGTAGGTGTCTGGTGCTGCCAGAGACAAGCGGGGTGCGCCCATGAAGCGATGGCCGCGTGTTTCCCGCCCGCTGGCAATGCCAAGCACGGTAACGGGCACGAGATCTGGGCCGTGCAACACCACCACCCAGTGGACGGGACGCACGAATTCCGCGGTGCCTGCACCCCAGCGCATGCGCTTGGGGATGGGCAGGGCAGCAAGTGCACCGTCGATGATCCCGCCCAGTAATTCTCGTGTGGGCTTGCCGGCCTGCTGGGCACGGAAGACCAGCCATTCACCTTTGTCGGTGGCCAGGGTCTCAAGAGATTCGAACGCGACGCCACATGAGCGGGCAAAGCCAAGGGCTGCTGGTGTCGGCTGACCATCGGTCCCCCGGGCCGCGCTAAGCGCCGGACCGCGACGCTCAACCGCTTGGTCGGGTTGCGCGAGGGGTACGTCAGACACGATGACTGCCAGTCGCCGCGGCGTGGCAAAGAGTTCGGTTGTTCCAGTCTTTAATCCGGCTTGGGAGAGT
>JBIKOF010000427.1:0-2709 GCA_044358205.1 Gammaproteobacteria bacterium
CTGACCGAGATCAGGCAAATTTTAAAAAGAAGAGCGCAAGCTGCAGAGGAAGCATGACGTGCGTGCGCTCACCAGCATCGTTCTCGAGATAGAAAAGTAGCAGCATGGAAAATCCCTCGGGGTGATGCCGAGGGCTGGAGCAAGCCGCATGCCACACGATCGAACACGGGCGAGCGCGTTTCAAGAATAGATTTTCATATCTATTTCAGTCACTTGAGTTTTGGCTCCGGACCCCGCTGGCTGCGGGGGGAGGCAGTTTGTCGTCTGCCGACGACGGAATTCCGTCGTCGGCGTCAGGAATCCGTGACCTCGTCCTGACGGGCAAGTCCCATCTTGCGCATTTTTTCCACGAGCGTTGTGCGACCGAGCTGCAAACGACGCGCTGCGTGCGCCACTACCCAGTTCTCGGCCTCCAGCGCCTGCGTGATGAGCGAGACCTCGATACGACCCAGGTGCTCTTTCAAATCGATGCTGTCCGCCGGCAAGTCTGCAAGGCTGGCGGCCGCACCCGGCAGGCGGGGCAAAGGGATTGGCAGCGTCGCAGCGCGACTACCGGCCGCGCCGGTATCCTGCCGGTATTTTGCGGGCAGCTCGGCAAGATCGATGAGTTCCCCATCGTGCAGGATGCACAGCCGCTCGACCAGATTCGCGAGTTCGCGCACGTTACCGGGCCACGGATATTTCCGAAGCATCTCGATGGCACTTTCCGTGAACTGGATACTGCCACGCCCCTCATGCTTCATGCGCTCGGTCAAATCTCGAATGAGCAGCGGCAGGTCCTCCGCCCGTTCGCGCAGCGGGGGAGTTTCAATTGGAAACACATTCAGGCGGTAGAAGAGATCTTCGCGGAATCGGCCGTCCTGAATGGCCTGTTCCAGATTCACATGGGTGGCGGCCACAATCCGCACATCCACGCTGATGCTGCGATTGCTGCCGACACGCTCGAAGGTCCGCTCCTGCAGAACGCGCAGTAACTTCACCTGCATCGGCAGACTCATGTCTCCGATTTCGTCGAGGAACAAGGTGCCTGTATCGGCCATCTCGAAGCGTCCCTGTCGAGTGGTGATGGCGCCGGTGAACGCGCCCTTCTCGTGTCCGAACAGTTCGCTTTCCAACAGATCCGGTGGGATAGCTCCGCAATTGAGCGGGACAAACGGTTTGCCACGCCGCGTGGACTGATAGTGGATGTGCCGGGCGACCACCTCCTTGCCTGAACCCGATTCACCGATAACCAGCACGTTGGCGTCGCTGCGCGCAACACTCTCGATCATCTTGCGTACACGAATGACACCCGGACTGTCGCCGACGAGGTTGCGAAACAACTCAGGATTGCGCTCGGAGCCCGGCATCTGACGGGCCTCCCGGTAGCGCTGAACTTTCTGCAGGATATTTTCGAATTGCGCGTGACGCAGGGGCAGAAGCACCCGGGCGAGCACCCCTCGCTCAAAACCCTCTGCTGTCTCGGTCTCGCCGGACGCAGCATCCATGAGGAGAAGCGGCGCATAGGGGTCGAGTGACTTGAGCTCGGAAAAGATTTCCAGGCGCGCGGTCTTTCCACCGCAACCACCAAGCAACACGAGGTACGGGCCGCGGTCCTTGCCGAAATGTTCGGGCCACGGATCTTCCGGACGGGCGGTCAGCACCTGGAACTCGAGGTATCGCAGGACATCCCCCACCTGATTCGCGACCGCGGGGTCTTCCTCGATCAACAGTACCGGAATTGTTGCCACCCGCGTCGTCCCTCCCCGTTCGTCTCACGTGCCCCGGCCGGGGTCCGGCAAGTTTACTTCGTGACACGGATCACACAAACCAGCAGCGAGTGGATCACCCCTTGGTCGCGGGATCGACGCGAGTGCTGTCGCGGCGAGTCCACTGGCGGGCATCGCCTTCGCGCCGCACTGCCCTTGGCTCCGTCTGTCTTTCGCATCGTCGACTGTGGGTCGCTGGATGGGGGAATCAGCACCTTGGGAAGATTTCCCATGCCTGACTCAAGACGCGCTGGGTGGCGCCGCTAAGATTCGGGTTACCGTGGAGCGCGCGAATGGCGGAAGACGAAAAAACAATGCCGGGTCAGGTCGTCGTTCTCAATAATCCGGAGTCCCCGCTGCAGTTGGCCGCGGAAGCTTTGGCCGACACGCCGATGGTGGACGCACAGAAAGTACGGGACCTGCGGCGAGCGCTGGCCGAGGGCACCTACGTGCCAGACCCAGCGCAGATTGCGCAACGCCTGCTGGAACTGGATCAGTTACTCCCTGAGCTCCCGGTCAGCGACGAGGCCGCGCCCGAAGACCCGGGCCTGTCCCCCGCCCCGCCCAAACCCTCTACCAGGTGATCCGCCGGAGAGAGCTTCGCCAACGCTTCGGCATGGCGTTCGAGGTCCGCGGGCACATCGATATCGTGGCGGGCGCTGAATGTACTTACTTGCACCCCCAGTTCGACAAGTCGCGCCGTCGCGCGGACGAAAACCTCTGAAGTCCCCCACCTAACCTCCGAGAACAGAGACTCGGGTAAGGGCGCGCGCGTGCCGAGCAACCAGAATCCGCCGTCATGCGCAGGCGCGATAGCAACGTCGCCAGCACCAACCAGCGCACTTGCAGCCTCAGTCAGGTCATCGAGCGCCCAATCGAGAATGTCACTTCCAATGAGCAGCGCCGGCGTACCCCCAACGACCGCTTCATTCAGTGCGCGCACCATTCGCACCCCCAGATC
>JBIKOF010000280.1:0-3644 GCA_044358205.1 Gammaproteobacteria bacterium
AGATGAGTTTCTTCACCTGTGCGAAGGCAGCCTCTGCCAGCGCCTGCATCTCGGGATCAGTGCGATCCTGAATGGGATGCGGCACGTACAGGCTGTCCGCGTGAAAGCCAAGTGCTGCGCCCTGGGCGTCGGCCGCTGGACGAAACACTTCTGAGGCGATGAAGCCCCCGGGGACGCCGCGACTATCCAGCTCTCGTATGTCATGCAAACTGCACGACGTACACGAACCTCAGTCGGCCAGCGCCTCCACGACCACGTCGCACTCGGCGGCGATTTCCTGTAGCAGGCTCACCGGCGCGGGTTTGGTGAAGGTGGGCTTCTTGTAGCGACGGGTGATGACACCCTCGGCCTTGAAAAGCGCTTCGAGCCGTTCGATAAAAACATCACCGCGGGACTTCGAGATGTCGAGCAGGCCAAGCGTGAGCCCGGCCAGACTTTCAGGTTTGGACAAGGGTTGGCGTTGCGAGGGCGTGGTTTCGCCCGTCGGATCGAGAAGTACTGGGTTCATGGACGTATCTCCCTGCTAACCGGGTCGGTGCCGAGCGCACCCTTCATCAACCACCCGGGGATGATAGCGGAAAAGAGGCCGGCATCTCCGCCGGCCCGCACGAGTGTGAGGCCGCCTTCGCGGAACTTGGCGACCCGGCCGTCGCCACTTCCGGTGCGCGTAGCGGTCCGCGTGTCTGTACCCATGCCGAGGTCGACGCCCTCAAAGCGCAGCGCGGTGTGCAGCGCATCGGTCGCGTCATCACGTGTCCAGCCAGCGGTGTCAAACACGCGACCATGTTCTGGGCCAATCACCACCACAGCGTCGGATGCGTTGGCGAGATCGACATGGGCGACCGCCCGCAGCGTCCCCGCAAGCGAGCGCACCAGGCTGGCTGGCTCACGCGATTTCTGATCCGCACACCCAAAGGGTCCATCCGAACTGAAGAGCGTGACGCAGGACTGGTTACGCGCAAAGCCGCGCGCTTCACCCAGCGTGGACCAAGGTGTGGACTCATCCTCCGCGAAACAGAATCCGAGCTTGGCCGGGGTGCCGAAGGTAGACATGTCGGTTTCCTGCGGCCGCCCGCCCCCGACATTGCGCACCACCAGTTGCAGCGCTCGCCCGATGCTCGCATTCGCGCGATTACCCTGCCCCAGCACGTTGCCGCGCCAGTTCATGCCGATGCGCTCGCGGACGGGACCGTTGACGATGATCATGGGTCCTGAGAACCAAGTGGTGGCGAGCAGGCCATGCAGGCAGAACGCAGGGTCGAGTGCGGCCTCCACGGCCGCGAGCACCACCGGCAGATACTCCGGCTTACAGCCCGCCATCACCGCATTGAGCGCCACCTTTTCCACCGTGCACGGGACGAGGTTGGGGGGCATCAGGCCGAGGACTTCGTCCGGCGCACGGGTAGTGCCCTGCAGCATGCGGTAGAGCCGGGTCTCGGTCGGCGGCACGACCGGCAGGCCATCCGTCCAGCCGCGCTCGAAACAGAGCTCGACCGGATCCTCCAGTGGCGGCACCTCGATGCGTCGCGACTGCACACGCAATGCCCCGTGCCGCACGGCCAGTTGTTCGGCAATGCCAGGCTCGACGGATTTTGAGCCGCACCCTGGGCGATAAGGCGGAAGCGCCTCACCCAAGGTCGAGTGTCCCGTCAGCCCGCGCCATTCGTCTCGTGACCAGCCCACCACCCGCGCTGTTTCCCGGCCACCCACGAGGCGCAGGAGCGTGGGCACGGTTTCGATGCCGAGATGCCAGGATGCGGCAAGGCTGGTGTCATCACGCGCACCACTTACCGCCGTGTAACTGGGATCGTCCTGCACAAAGACCGCGAGCGTTTCACCGTGCGCTGCGAGTGCCTGCAGTACCGGGTCCACCAGCACGCAGGTCGGGCAGTCTTTCTTGACGACAGCGATGAGGCCGTCGGACGGAATCTCGGATGGGCTCATGATGCGCTCCTCGGAAGTGGGCCCAGTATAGGACTGCGGCTTGCCGCTGTTGAGTCGAGGCGGCAGCAGTCCGTTATTATCAAACCGCGAGTCACGCGCTCGAAACCCACAATTATCAGAATGAGGAGGTCTTCCATGCCGCACGTCACCCGTCAGGGCGTCAAGGTCTATTACGAATCTTTCGGTCAGGGCCTGCCCATCGTCTTCCTGCATCCGTGGACGACCAATCGCTACATCTGGGCAAACCAGCTTTTCGAGTTTGCACGCGAACACCGCTGCCTGGTGGTGGACCATCGTGGACATGGACTGTCGGACAAGCCCGCCAGCGGTTATGCCATTCAGGAAATGGCCGCGGATGTGGCGGCCATCCTGGACGATGCAGGGATCGAGCGTGCGGTGCTGGTGGGCAACTCCATCGGCGGCATGATCGCCATGCAAACCAGCCTCGATACGCCAGACCGGGTTATCGGCAATCTCATTCTGAGCAGTGCCACCAACATGGCGGCAGGCATGGATCCGGCGGCCGCCGAGGCCATGCAAAAAGACTGGCGCGGACTCTTCAGTGCGCTGCTGCAAGGGACAGTGTCCGCGAAATCAAAAACCGAACGGGCGGAGATCCTGCACTTCATGGAAGGCTGCTTCCGCAATCCGCACAATTTCACAGAGCAGGTTTTCTTCGCCAGTGCAGCCGACCCGAACGGGGTTTTCAACTGGAATATTTCTGACCGCCTGAAGGATATCCGACAACCCACCAGCATCATCGCCGGTCGCGAAGATTTTGCGACTACGGTGGCGCACAACCAGTTTCTCGCCGACGGCATTCCAGGCGCGACGCTGAAGATCTACGACGATGTGGGGCATTTCTGCCAGCTCGAGCGGCCTATGGATTTCAACGCAGATCTGCGTGCCTTCCTCGCCCGCGTTGCCTGACGCCCTGCACCCGGGAAGTCCTCGCATGTTCTGCGGGTGCTTCCCGGGATTCGCACGAGAAGTGCGGATTCTCCTGAGGTTTATCGCGGCGTTCGTTGCCAGTGTTCACTCGATACCGCTCTGGGCCGCATCGACAGCGATGCCCCCGGAGGCGGCGTTTCTATTTCTGCTGGAAGATCGCTCACCTATCGAAAACTCTGCGCTGCTGGCTGCAAACCGCGAAGCGCTGCACGCAGCCCGCGTGGCACTGTGCGAAGCCCGTCAGCACGAGGCCCGGCGCGGAACATCGACTCGAGTTCAAGCACTCGAGGCAGCACTGCCGCTGGCATTGCGCCCCGCGCTGCGCGTGGAAGTGCTGCCGACCCTGGCCGCGCTACTCGCCTTTGTGCCGCTGGAGAGCGCTGCCAGTGCAGCACACGCATGGCAACGATCCTCTGCGCAGCCGTTACTGGAAGGGCTCGCGTACTCGGGTCGTCTTGGGGATCCCGTTCCGGAAGTATCAGATACAGAGAGAACGGCAGCGCCGCTTTCGAAGGCGTACACCTCCTTCGAAAGCGCCGCGCCCTGCCATGGCAAATCTGCGCAAGAAGGGCGCGTGCTCGCGATTTTCGATAATGGCGCGGCTGCGGATCATCCCTGGCTCGAAGCAGGTCTGGGCCGGCTGCATTTTCAGCCCGGAACCCCGGGAGGGCCTGATACACCGGGGCTCCGCCGTTCACACGGAACGGCCATGCTCGGCATCTACGCGCAGGCCGCGCTGGGGCGGTCGC
>JBIKOF010000281.1:0-3640 GCA_044358205.1 Gammaproteobacteria bacterium
GACGTGCTCGACGGCGGTGATGGTGCGCGGGATGCCGCCGATTACAGCGAACGAACCCAGGCTGTCCGAGTCTCCCTTTTGGGCCCAACCGCTGCGACCGTCTTCGTGAACGGGGCCCCGGAAGACACCATCAGCGGGGTGGAGTATCTGGCTGGGGGCACAGCCGCAGACACGTTCGTTGGAGATGGCGCCAGTAACATATTTTTCGGCAACGCCGGGGATGACACCCTGCAGGGCGCCGGAGGCGCCGATGTTCTTTTTGCGGACGACGGCAGGGATCGCCTGGATGGCGGCGACGGCATAGACCGTGTCGATTTCATTCTGGAAACCACAGCCGCTGCTGAAATTTCCGGCATTGGAGTGCGCGTAACCCTGAATGGCGCCACCGGGGCTCAGGCGACATTCAATGGAATCGCTACGGACACGCTCCTCAACATCGAAAATCTGGTGGGCTCCGGCTTCAACGACACGTTCGTCGGTGACGGTCTGACCAATTTCCTCTTCGGCTACCTTGGCGATGACGCCCTCGATGGGGCGGGTGGCAACGACACCCTGATCGGTGGCGACGGGGTGGACGCGCTCAATGGCGGCGCGGGCATCGACACCGCGACCTTCACCTATATCGGCTCCGATCCAGACCTCGTCGAGTTTTATGACGCATACAGCACCCAGGCCTCAATCGCCGTCGTGCTTGTCGGGGCAAGCGACGCCAACTACACCCTCAATGGTGTTCTCGCGGGCACTCTGCGCAATATCGAAAATGTGGTCGGCGGGCTTGGCGACGACACCGTAACGGGAGATGCGCTTGCGAACCGTTTGGCAGGCGAAGCAGGCGCCGACACCCTCGATGGCGGGAGCGCCGACGACGTACTGCTGGGCGATGGCGGGGATGACACCCTTGCTGGCGCTGTGGGCAACGATACCCTGATTGGTGGCGCGGGTGCGGATAGGATGGATGGTGGGGCTGGGCTGGATACGGCCGATTTCACCAATGAAGCTCTTCCCCAGAACCCGCTGCTCTTTGGTCCGCCTGCAGGCGTCTCGGTGACACTCGACGGCAGCAACGCCATATCGGCCTCGAACGGCGACGTCCTGCTCAATGTGGAAAACCTCATCGGCACCCGACTGGGAGGTGACAGTCTGGGCGGTGATGCACTGGCCAATTCGCTCAGTGGCCTTGGGGGCGCCGATTTCCTGAAAGGCGGCGCTGGGGCTGATTTTCTGGACGGTGGAACAGGCATCGATACCGCAGACTTCACCGACAAGCTGTCCGCAGTTGTCGTCACTCTCAATCGCGCGGTGGCGGCTTCCGTCAGCGTCGGCGCGGGGGTCGAGGACTCACTCCGCAACGTGGAAAACCTCATCGGCGGGAGCGCCGCCGATCAGTTTACGGGCGATTCGGCGGCCAACCGGCTGGAGGGCCGCGGTGGCAACGACACCCTGTCCGGTGGTACCGGCAACGATGTGCTTGTGGGTGGCGACGGGACCGATGTCCTGAACGGTGGACTTGGCATGGATACCGCGGACCTGTCGGATCGCGCGGGGGCTCTCGTTTTGCGCTTACAGGGCGCCAACGCCGCCACCCTGACGAACGGCGGCACGGCGGAAGACACCCTACGCGCCATCGAGAATGTGATCGGTGGCAGTGGGAACGACACGCTTACCGGAGATACATTCGCCAATACGCTCTCGGGAGGCATCGGCAATGATCGCCTCAACGGCCTCACCGGCTCTGATGTCCTGGATGGGGGCGCCGGACTGGACCGGTTCTACTTCACCACCGCGCTCGGTCCCACGAATGTGGATACGGTACGTGGTTTCGAGACCGGAACGGACAAGATCCACCTCGCCCGCGCAATTTTCACCAACTTCTCCGGACAGGGCGCCGGGGCGCTTTCCAGCAACTTCTTTGCGCTGGAGTTTGCCGCGGATGCAGATGACTTCATCATCTACGACCCGTTCAACGACACACTCTATTACGATGCGGATGGCAGCGGCGCGGGTGCCGAAATTGTCGTGGCGAAAGTGATAACCGGCGGGGTGCTTTCCGCGAGCGATTTCGTACTCCAGTGATGTCACGCATTGACAGGGTCTGTGCTGCCCTGCACCCTAAAGGGGATCCCGGAACTGGCTTTGGAAAAGCCGGGCCGCTCCCGAAAATAAAGTAGAAAAACGCATGCCTCACTTGCCCCACCTCGCCCGCCCTGGTCTGGCCGCGCCAGCCGTGGCTCCCGGCCTGCGTGCACGCCGGTGGTGGCCCTTGCTCCTGTTGCCCCTTACGGGATGTAGCACCTGGCCGGCGTGGATGCCCCAGTCGGGACCCAGTGCTGAGCAGATCGAGACGCCGAATGCTGTCTCTGCGTCCGTACCCAATATCCTGCTGGTAGACGTCAACGACGAAGTTGCCCGCCAGTTGCAGCGATCCCGGGAATTACCGTCCTTCGCCAAAGCCTTCACCATGGGCACGCCGCACGAGCCGGTTCTTGGGCGTGGGGACGTGCTTGAGATTTCGGTCTGGGAAGCCCCGCCCGCCATGCTCTTCGGCGGTGGACAGTCCATGGATGCATCGCTGGGCGCCCCGAGCGGAGGCAGCATCACCTTCCCCGAGCAGATGGTGAACAGTCAGGGCATCATCAGCCTCCCATTCACCGGCCCGGTCAATGTCGCCGGGCGCTGTACGCGCGAGATAGAGCAGGACATCGCCAACCGCCTGCGGGAAAAGGCCAACCAGCCGCAGGTGATGGCGCGCACCATTCGCAATAACACCTCGAATGTGACGGTGGTCGGGGATGTCACCACCAACGGACCGGTCCCGCTTACATCCAAGGGTGAGCGCGTGCTCGATGCACTGGCGGCTTCCGGGGGCGTGAAGCAATCGGTCGATCGCACGACCATCAAGCTTTCACGCGGCAATCGGGTAACCAGCCTTCCTCTGAGCGAGATCATCGAAGACCCCGCCCAGAACATCTACCTGCGCCCGGGAGATGTACTCACAGCCTTGTTCCAGCCGCTCAGCTTCACCATGCTCGGTGCTGCTGGGAAAACGGACGAGGTTCCCTTCGAAGCTCAAGGGATTTCGCTTGCGAAGGCGCTGGCGCGTTCCGGTGGCCTGAACGACGATCGTGCGGATGCCGAAGGCTTGTTCATCTTCCGCTACGAAAAGCCGACGGCGCTCAACTGGGCCAATCCGCCCATGCCGACCGCCGATGGCAAGGTCCCCGTGGTGTATCAGGTCAACCTGCGCGACCCGTCAACATTCTTCGTGGCGCAAAATTTCCCGATCGAAGATGGCGACGTAATTTTCGTGGCCAATTCGCCAGCCGCGGACCTGCAGAAGTTCCTCCGGATCACCGTGGGCGCCTTCGTTTACCCCACGCTCACCCTGATCAACGCCACGCGCTGATCAGGACTCGCCGGGTCGTGTTCCGCAGCCACGACGCGGACCTCACCGCGCGCCTCCAGCAACGCAGATTCCTGCTTTTGCAGGGCCCTGCGAGCCCGTTCTTTCAGCACCTCTCGAACGCGCTCCGACGGCACGGAGCGCAGGTCCATGTGCTCAATTTCAACGGTGGTGATGTGGCGTACCGACGGAGCGCGCATGTCAGGCTCTTCCGGGCGCCTCTGTCCCGACTCCCGGAAA
>JBIKOF010000282.1:0-3633 GCA_044358205.1 Gammaproteobacteria bacterium
TCCCTCCACGCCGCTGCCCTCGAGTGTTATCAGGAGGCTTCGTGCGTGACGCTGCCTGGCTTCATCGAGGTGCATGATGGTCTGCGCGTTCAGGGACGGATCGCCGCTGAAGTCGTCGATTGACACCTCTCCATCGATGATGACGAGGCGGTCGGCGGCCAGTTTGTCGACCGCCGCTTCCAGCGTTTCATTGTAGACAGTCACTTCCACGCGTGCGGTGTGGTCGTCCAGGGTGAGGATGGCCATACGGCCGCGGCGGCTACGGGTGAAACGCAACGCCACGATGAGGCCAGCAGCCCGGCGCCGTCCGGGGCGCAACTCAGCCAGCGGCAGCACACCGATGGCCTGCAATTCATGCCGATAGCGGTCGATTGGGTGTCCACTGAGATAGAGTCCGAGGGTTTCCTTCTCCCAGTTGAGTAGCTGGGGCTGTGCCCACTCCTCGAGCGCGCGGGCCTTGGCCCAGGTTTCTGCTTCCAGCGGATCAGGCGTCGCGGCCGTATTGCCGCCGAAGAGATCTTCCTGGCCCAGCGCCGCGGCTCGCGCGGCTTGCTCGGCGGCCTGCATGGCCTGTTCGAGCACCGTCATAAGACCCCGTCGGCGCGCGCCCAGACAATCGAGTGCGCCGGCTTTGATCAGCGCTTCGAGGACGCGTCGATTGAGCTTGCGGGCGTCGCTGCGTCGGCATAATTCGAAGAGGTCGGAATAAGGCCCGCTTGCCTCCCGCTCCTCGACCAGCGCGCTCAACGCCGCCTCCCCTACGCCTTTGATGGCTCCCAGACCGTAGCGGATGGTGCGATCATCAGCCACTGTGAAACGGTAGGCGCATGTGTTGAGGCCCGGCGGCTCAACGGTCAGCCCCATCTGGCGGCACTCCTCGATGAGCCGGACGACCTTGTCGGTGGTGTCCATGTCGGCCGACAGCACAGCCGCCATGAAAGCCGCGGGATGGTGAGCCTTGAGCCACGCGGTCTGGTAGGCGAGTAGCGCATACGCGGCCGAGTGGGATTTATTGAACCCGTAGCCGGCGAACTTCTCCATCAAGTCGAAAATCTGCGCCGCCAGTTCGCCATCGATACCTCGGGCGGTCGCGCCACCCACGAAGGTCTCGCGCTGTCGGGCCATCTCCTCCGGCTTTTTCTTACCCATGGCCCGCCGCAGCAGATCGGCAGCGCCGAGGCTATAGCCCGCCAGGACCTGGGCAATTTGCATGACCTGTTCCTGGTACAGGATCACGCCGTAGGTCGGCTTGAGGATGTCTTCCAGCTCAGGATGCGGGTATTTGACCACCGCGCGACCGTGCTTGCGGTCAATGAAATCGTCCACCATACCGGACTGCAGGGGGCCGGGCCGGAACAGTGCCACGAGCGCGATCATGTCTTCGAAGGTATCTGGCTTCAGGCGCTTGATGAGCTCCTTCATGCCGCGCGATTCAAGCTGGAATACCGCCGTGGTCTGGGCGGCCTGAACGAGGGCGTAGGTGGACGCGTCGTGCAGAGGCAGATGAGCGATATCGAGACCGGACTGTTCTGCTGCTGCCGCCCGCGCATTCACCTCGCGCACCGTCCAGTCGATGATGGTCAAAGTTCGCAAGCCCAGAAAATCGAACTTGACCAGCCCGACCGATTCAACATCGCTCATATCGAACTGGCTGACCGCCGTGTCGCTGCCCTCTTCGCAGTAAAGCGGCATGAACTCCGTCAGCGGCTGCGGGGCAATGACAATACCCCCGGCGTGCTTGCCTGCATTGCGCGACAGACCCTCCAGCGCGAGGCCCAGATCTACGATGGCGCGCACGTCTTCCTCGTCCCGATAACGCGCCTTGAGCTGCGGCTCCTCTTCCAGTGCCCGCGGCAAGGTCATGTTGGGGTCGAAGGGCACCAGCTTGGCAATCTGGTCAACAAAGCCATAGGGAAAACCGAGCACGCGGCCCACATCGCGCAGCACCGCCTTGGCCGCCATCGTGCCGTAGGTGATGATTTGCGAGACCTTATCCCGCCCGTAACGGTTATTGACGTACTCAATGACTTCATCGCGTCTGTCCATGCAGAAATCGACGTCGAAGTCGGGCATGGACACGCGTTCCGGATTGAGGAATCGCTCGAACAGCAGGTCGTAGTCCAGCGGATCGAGCTCGGTGATGCCGAGAACGTAGGCGACTAGCGATCCGGCACCGGAGCCACGTCCCGGACCCACAGGGATCTCATTGCGTTTGGCCCATTGGATGAAGTCGGCCACGATCAGGAAGTAGCCCGCGAAGCCCATCTTGATGATGACGGACAGTTCCAGTTCAAGCCGCGCGGTATAGCCGGCCGGATCGCGCACCGGGGCGCGCGCGTCCCGCGGCTCGGCGAGACGCCGGGCAAGCCCTTCGCGGGCATCACATTCCAGCAGCGCATCTACCGAGAGATCCGCGGGGACCGGGAAGTTCGGCAGATGGTAACGCCCAAACTCAAACTCGACATTGCAGCGTCGGGCAATTTCGACCGTGTTCTCGAGCGCGTCCGGAAGGTCGGCAAACAAGGCCTGCATCTCGGACGCGCTGCGCAGAAACTGCTGCGGTGTGTAATTGCGAGGACGACGCGGGTCGGCCAGCGTTCGCCCCTCGTGGATGCAGACACGTGCCTCGTGGGCATCAAAATCTGCGGCTGACAAAAACCGCAGGTCGTTGGTGGCGACCAGTGGTAACCCGAGCCTGTCCGCAAGCATCACCGCCGCAGGCACATGGGTGTCTTCCCCGGCGCGCCCGGTCCGCGAGATCTCCACGTAAAACCGCTCCGGGAAGCATGCTGCCCAGTCTCGCGCCGAGCGCTCCGCCTGCGCGGTCTGACCCTCTACCAGCAGCTGCCCCAATTCACCGTGAATCCCGGCGGACAAGGCGATGAGGTGGGCACTGTGACCCTCCGCGAGCCATTCGAAGTCGACATGCGGAATGCCTTGAATCTGCCCTTCGCGATAGCTGCGCGTCAGGATGACCGATAACTGGCGGAAGCCTTCCCGATCCAGACACAGCAAGACCACCCGTGAACGTGGCATGCCCGCCGCTGCCCGATGCACCCAGACTTCCGCGCCGAGGATCGGCTTGATCCCCGCTTGCTCTGCTGCCTGATAGAACTTGACTGCCGCAAAGACATTCGTCTGATCGGTCAGGGCAACCGCTGGCATGCCCGCACTCCGAACGGCCTCGACCAAATCCGGGACTTCGATAAGGCCGTCGACGAGCGAATACTCCGTGTGGACGTGCAGATGGACAAACGCGGGAGACGCCGCGCCATCAGTGGCCATGGACGGTCTCCCCCAGGACACGCGCGACCGGTGCAAATGAGCGTCGGTGGACAGGACTGGCCCCATGCAGCCTGAGTGCCGCGAGATGCTTTGGCGTGGGGTAGCCTTTGTGGATGTCGAAACCCCAGGCCGGGTGCGCGGCATGCAGGAGGTGCATCTGTCGATCGCGTGCCACTTTGGCCAAGATGGAGGCCGCGCTGATTGCAGGCACCAGTGCATCACCGCGGACCACCGCCTGCACCGGAACGTCCAACACGGGGCACGCGTTCCCATCCACCAATACCTGCGTTGGCGTCGCAGCCAGCGCAGAGACGGCGCGTTGCATGGCGAGCAGCGTGGCATGGAAGA